>DLAA01000108.1:0-17700 GCA_002493835.1 Lachnospiraceae bacterium UBA7060
GCCCGCGCGCTCGATTCAGAGAATGCTTCGCATTCTCCTTAAATGTTTCACGCTATCGCAATTTCCTATAGAATAAAAAATCGAGCGCCTGCGCGCTCGATTCAGAGAATGCTTCGCATTCTTCCTGAATAGTTTACTCTGTCGCATTTTTTCCAAAAGCAACAATGCCGCTCAACCATCATCCCTGATGATTGGGCGGCACATTACTTTTTTATTTCTTTTCCCGCAGTCTTCCCTGCAGGATCATATCTCTCTCAATGGGTTTGGACTCATCAAATCTCTCTCCTGTCTTCACATCATACCAGCCCTCGAGTTCCATTCCATCCGGCATCGCCCACATATCTTTCGGTTGTACGGGAATCAGTTTTTCACCTTTGATAACACCCATACTGGTTTCGACTTTACCTTGTTCTTCTCTAAAAGTGACTGTGCAGGTCTCTTTCCCCTCTATCCAAACCTCATCCAAAAAAATTTTTCTTTCTCTGACAAACTCCTTAACTTTCTGCAGTCCTTCTACAATCTCCCCATCCCAGCCATTTTCGCTGTAATGCACACTCCACCTTACTCTGTCCATGGCAGCAGCAGCCTCGATCTGCCTATAATAGGCATCTATCTTTTCCTCATAGATCTCACGCATATAATCGGAGAAGAAGTCGGCATAACAAGCGGCAACTGCCTTTCTGAATTCCGCATGCTTATTCAATTCCCTAAAAAGGGTAGTTCCCTCCAGGCGCTGGGTCATATACTCGAGATCCCGCGGATTCGCATTATAACTTCCCCGCTCTCCATATGCTTTATCGTAATCCCAAACTGGTCCGGCAAAAATTTTATTGCTGACTCTGTCATTTGGTTTATAAAAGTAGGAACTGCTCGCACCGCCGCCATTATTCTTACTAATCTCTTCTATTATATATTTTTCAACAAAGGAAGAAAGATCGATATACTCCAAATAACTCTTTCCCGTCTTTGGATTGATGCCGTCTGGTGCACGAACTGCAGCCTCCATCTCCGAAAATAGGTTCTGTATGTAAACTGCCTCCTCCTTAGACGCTCGTTCAGGGCTTTTAATCGTATAGTATTCCTTCGAAACCGTACTCTGAAAACCGCTGATCTCTTCTTTATATTTAGAGTAAACATCTCTCTCGATCTAATAACCACCTGTGATATCGACTGGTTCCTTGTCAAGCAGCACGCCTTTCAGAAAGTCATTCCCAAACAATTCCGCACTGCGGTAATTATGACTTACTTTTTTATTTTCTAATTCCAGGTTTCTGATCGAAACCCGCTCCTGATCGATCTCCACTTTCTCAGATAGCTGATACAATCCATGATATATCCCATTGACATATAAATCCACAAACGCTGACTCCGGCGCTCCTTCCATGTCTGCCGCAACTGCCATGTCATAGGTGATCTTATTCCTGATATAAACGTCATCAGTCACATTACTCAAAAGAATCCAATGATCCGTCTTTCCCATTCCAAGCAGATCCGCCGGCTCACTCAGTCTGATTCCATAAGACTTTTTGGGCTTTTGCCACGTCTCATTTCCTCTTCCCGTAATATGCTTCAAATCGCTAATACAGGCCACACTGCCATTTGAGTCAACCAGCAGGAACTCTCCCGGCTCTTTATACTGTTTATCCGCATCAATCCACCCCATAGAACCGCTTTCCGTTTCAATAAAGAGTGTTGGGAGGTTTTGCGAATACATGATACACAATTTCATATCCCGGCAGACTGTCCCGTCCCTGAAAATAGTGCACTCATACACAGTATTCTCTTTCAGGGACGAAAGAGCCCTTCCGTTCTTTATATCAATCTCGTCTGTGCCATCATCAAACCTGGCGTAGTCCGCACCGTTCAAATCAATAAATACGTTTTGGGCAGCGCTGTAGCCTGGCAGGAATAAGTAACTGATCTCATCCTGCGCATTTTCAAAAAGACGAACGTTTATTTCCAGCTTTTTGCTCTTGATCCAGAAAAATGGCTCTCCCTCAGAAGTTGACCATTCTCCGGTATGTGAGTACCTGTTTCCCACAGCAATGCCAATCATCAAAGCAAAAAGCATCCCCATTAAGCTGACGCAAAGACCTGTTCTTTTCTTCATATTCACCCTGTCATACACGTTTAGCAGTTTACATAATCTATTTCGTCAACAACATCATAATCTCATTGCTTCGGGTCACAAACTTCGTCATGGCCTCCGGCTCAAGGGGCGCCTGCTGTAACATTGCCAGATCATAGAGCTGCTCGCAGATCATCTTCACGTTCTCTCCATCTTGATGCTCCAATACATACTGCACCAACGGATGGTTCGCATTTAAGATCAGTGTCTCACCCTCCTTGCCAAACATTCCCGTATCCATTCCCGGCATCGAATACATCTTCATCATGTCCTGCATCCTGCGTGTCTCTTCAGAGAGAGTAATCATGGAAGAAATCTTCTTATTTTTCAGCTTCTCAATTTTCACTTTGATGGTATCCTTCTTAAGGACCTTCTTCATCAGCTTAGCAACCGCCTCCGCCTGCTCTTCCATCTCCTTCTCTGCTTTTTTAGAAGTCTTTGCCTTGAAGACATCTGTCAAATCCGCATCGATTCTCTGGAACTTAATCCCCTCATTCTTAGCCTCCAGCTGGGAAACGAAGGGCTGATCAATATTATGTGTCAGAATCACGGCATCCATCTTCGCAGCCTTAAACATGTTGATATACTGGCTCTGCTGTTTTTCATCAGTCACATAGTAAATAACTTTCTTCTTCTCCTCCTCCGTTTCCTCCTCTTCCTCTTCCGAATCATCCACGATCTCGGCTTCTACCTTCTCGCCGTTCTCGTCTACCGCTTCGGCTTCTTCCTTCTCCACTGCTGCCTCAGCTTCCCCTTTGTCGTCATTCTCATCAACTGCCTCAGCTTCTGTCTTTTCGCCGCTTTCTTCAGCAGCATTCTCACCTTCCTGCACTTCGTCGGGATCAGTCTTATTGACCTCCAAACACTCCGGCAGAGTCATGTACTCGCCGTCCAAATTCTTAAAGAGGATATAATCTGTCATCTTCTCACAGAATTTATCATCCTTCAAGCAGCCAAATTTGATGAAAGGACTGATATCATCCCAGTATTTTTCGTACTCCTCCTTCTCTGTCTTACACATACCGGAAAGCTTATCCGCCACTTTCTTCGTGATATACTCACTGATCTTTTTCACAAAGCCGTCATTCTGCAGTGCACTTCTCGACACGTTAAGCGGCAGATCGGGACAATCGATCACACCTTTTAACAGAAGCAAAAATTCAGGAATAACCTCTTTGATATTGTCTGCAATAAACACCTGGTTATTATATAGTTTAATAGTCCCTTCAATGGACTCGTACTCCATGTTGATTTTTGGGAAATAGAGAATCCCCTTCATATTGAAAGGATAATCCATATTCAGATGAATCCAAAACAAGGGCTCCTTGTAATCCTGGAAAACCTTTCTATAAAATTCCAAATACTCTTCCTTTGTGCACTCATTGGGATGCTTCGTCCACAGGGGAGTTGTCTCGTTGAGAAGTTCGGGACGCTTTTTGATCTTGAATTTTTGTTCGTCCTCCTCCTTCTCCTTCTTAATCTCCTCCACAACTTCATCCGTATCCAGCTTTTCATCCGCCGTGATTATCTGAGTATCTGTAGTGTTCGCCTTGGAAAGATAAATCTCTGTGGGCATAAAGGAGCAGTATTTCTTAATTACCTCTCTTGCCTTATACTCATTGCAGAATTCCAGACAGTCTTCGTTCAGGAAAAGGGTAATCTCCGTTCCCACCTGCGTCCTCGTTCCATCCTCCATATCAAACTCTGTGCCGCCGTCACAAGACCAGTGTACCGCCTGTGCACCTTCCCTGTAAGAAAGTGTATCGATCTGCACCTCGTCCGCCACCATGAAAGCAGAATAAAAACCAAGTCCGAAATGACCAATGATCTGATCCTCATTCGCCTTATCTTTGTATTTCTCAATAAAATCCGTAGCGCCAGAAAAGGCAATTTGATTAATATACTCTTCCACCTCATCCGCTGTCATACCGAGACCATTATCAATAAATTTAAGAGTTTTTTCCTCCGGATTGACGATTACCTGTATTTTCGGCTTATAATCCTCCGGCACGGTATACTCGCCCATCATATCCAGCTTCTTCAGTTTGGTGATCGCATCACATCCGTTAGAGATCAGTTCTCTGAAAAAGATGTCATGATCCGAATAGAGCCACTTTTTGATAATAGGGAAAATATTGTCGCTGTTAATTGATAAATTGCCATGTTTCGCTGCCATTTTCTCACTTTCCTTTCCATTTCTGTTCAATCCGGCCGCATTGCCGTCCCATATTTTCTTCCTGTGGAATAGTTTAATACCCTTAATTTTAGAAGTCAAGGAAAAACTAGCACTCGTCAGGCAAGAGTGCTAGTAATTTATCAATTTCCCTTATTTTATGCGGGTTTCCGCAATTATAAACTTTTTCTAAAGTCACCTTTCATTTCCAAAATACTGGGAATACACCTCAAAGAAATTCTGTGTCGTCACATTCTCATCGTGAATAAAGTTCACCGTATCCCACAGCTCCTCATTCAAATTTCGAGTAAGCGTAGCCACATAGGCATCGTACTCCTGTCCGAAAGCCTCCTCCTGCCGCTGCTCTACAATTTTTATTTTGTTTGCATCCGTTTCTTCGCGGTCAAAAGTATTGATACATTTGATGATATGATATCCGAATTCGGTCTCCACAATATCACTAATCTCACCTGTTCCCAGATTAAACGCCGCTGTCTCAAAAGCCTCCTCCATCTCCCCCTTGCCAAAGGAGTAGGTCGCTTTATCGTCCTCGCTGTACTTACGGATCAAGGAGTCAAAATCCTCTCCCTCTCTGGCCTGCACAAGTGCCTCCTGGGCCCGTTTATAAGCCTCCTGCCTAGCCTCCTCGTTATACTCTATTTTCTTTCCCGTACTGTCCAGGGTATAGGTTTTTATCAGGATATGCTGCACTGTAATGGTACGAGCCTCGTCGTCACTGATCTCCGGATTGATGTCCTTAATCGTATACTGGTACATTTTCTCCGCCAGGGCAAGCTCTGTGTATAGGGACTTGACCGTCTTTTCATTGACGCCCATCTGGTCAATCTCTTGCTCTGAGAGGGTATCATAATAGGCCTTTGCCGCATTCTCCGCCCGCGCCTTCTCCTCTTCATCCAGACTTACCTCATACTTTTCTGCCATCAGATTCATCGTCTTTATCTGAGCAATCTGGGCTAATGCAATATTCTTTACGTTTTCTTCTAAAGTCACACCGTCAGCCTTTGTGTCCCAAATTTCTCTTCCATATACGCTCTCATACCGATTCTGAATCGTGGTCAAATATACCATCAGCTCAGGCAGGCTGCAGGAACTGGTTTCAATCCGAAAAATTTCATCTCTGTCAAACCCCGTGGTAAGAACCACCTTCGTACCCATACCCCCGCTGTCTCCACATCCCATAAGCATTCCGACAGCCACACCTGCCGCCAGCATATATGCCGCTATCCTATTTCGTTTCTTTTGACCCATATTCCTCCCTGCCTCTGCCCGGCTCTATCTTTTATCTGCTTTTCACTGAGATAATTCTATGATGTTACCCTCAGTGATAACGTTTCCCTCTTTGTCATACCATACTTTCCCATCAGTAAGTACATAATCCTCCCCCGTAAGATACGCCTGCACGTAATCCTGAGGCGAGTGCAGTTTTCTGCGAAAAGCTACACCGCCTCCAAACAGCGCTGTAGAATGAATGTCCGATCCGGCACTCATGGGAAAGCCATGCGCTCTCGCATAGGCGACGGCTCTTACGTCAAATACACTCTTGTCACGCCCCGTCCCGGAATACTGATGATGAGCTGCATTGATTCCCTCCACACCATCCACCCATTTCGGAAAAAGCCGCACCTCAGGGATATAATACTCTTCCCTGTAAGGATGTGCATGCATCACCAGCCCGCCTGTCTCATGCACCAGCGCATACTGCTCTTCCACAGTTATATGGCGAAGCTCTGGATGTGATTTCATCCATTTCTTATCAATCCCGTACAACAAAAATTCCGTTGCATCGTAGCCGGCCTCATAGCCAAAGAAGACATCCAGCCCAATTTTGTCCCCCTCCGCTTTCGCATGCTCATAGCCCAGGCAAAAGCGATCCACCCATTCCTCCCAGGGCATATTCCGGTCCACGGCAGTGTTTCCGCCCCAATTGTGGTCCGTCACAAAAATTCCGGTATAACCGTATTCTTTACAGGCTCTGGCCATCTGTGCCCCTGTGCTTTTTGCGCAGGCACTGGATTCTGATGTGTGAAGATGTGTCTCATATAAATAAGGATATCTGTCCCGTATTTTTGCTTCTGTCATATGATCCTGCCCCTTAATAAATCGAGCGTCTGCGCTCGATTTGGTTTTACACTGCCGCAATTTCTTACAAGGTAGAAAAGGATCAAATTGTATGCTGAAGCATAGCAATCTAATCCTTCTCCCTTTTGTACTTCCATTTGAATACAGCTTCTTTTCTCTTACTTGATTACATGAATCCATCCCTTGGGCGCTTCGATTCTTCCCATCTGAATGCCTGTCAGCGTATCATACAGCTTCTTGGTAACTGATCCCATTTCACTCATGCCGCTGGGAAAAGCAATCTCTTTTCCATGATCCACAATCTTGCCCACAGGTGAAATGACAGCCGCCGTGCCGCACAAACCGCACTCTGCGAAATCCTTTACCTCCTCAAAAGGAATCGCCCTCTCCTCCACCTCAAGACCCAAATAATCCTTTGCCACTGTCATCAGGGATCGTCTGGTAATGGAGGGAAGAATGCTGTTCGACTTCGGCGTCACTACTTTATTATCCCTCGTCACAAACAGAAAATTCGCGCCGCCGGTCTCCTCTACGAACGTTCTGGTACCCGCATCCAAGTACATATTTTCATCGTACCCTTCCTCGTGAGCCGTTACTATAGCGTGAAGACTCATTGCATAGTTTAATCCCGCCTTAATATGTCCTGTACCGTGCGGAGCCGCCCGGTCGAAATCGCTCACTTTAATGGTCAGAGGCTTCACACCTCCCTTAAAGTAAGGTCCCACAGGCGTTGTAAAAACTCTGAATTGATACTCCTCTGCCGGCTTCACACCGATCACAGGAGAAATGCCAAACATATATGGTCTGATATAGAGAGTCGCACCGGAGCCATAAGGCGGCACATAAGCCTCGTTCGCCGCTACCACATCTGTCACAGCCTGCACAAATCGCTCCTTCGGAAACACCGGCATCTCCAATCTCTTACAAGAGTCCTCCATACGCTGTGCGTTCAAGTCGGGGCGGAAAGTCACGATATGCCCATCCTCAGTTGTGTATGCCTTCATTCCTTCAAAGCAGGTCTGCGCATACTGCAGGACGCCGGCGCACTCGCTCATCACAATATTGGCATCTTCTGTCAGCACTCCCTCATCCCAGGCACCATTTTTATAATTTGCCACAAAACGCTTATCCGTCTCCTGATAGCTGAAGCCCATATTAGCCCAATCCAAATTCTTTTTTTCCATAACGTCTAACCCCTCTCTTCTGCCCTCTTTCGTAACCATTCATTCTTCTCATAGTTACAAGCGTCAAGTACTCGCTTCTTTATATATTATACCTTTGATTTCAAAAGTCAAGTCTGTTACAGCACTGCATTGACTACTTCAAGCGCAATATCATACGCGTAATCCTTAATCGCCTTCTCACAGAGACGAAGCATTTTCTTGTCACTCTCCGGTCTGTCATAGCGTTTCAGTTCCCGAAGCTTTGCCGCCGCACTCTCACCGTCGAAATCATCCAGCCTGGCCGCCAGCTCGTTGAGTGCTCTGACCCACTCTTCTTCTCCTATCTTCTCTACACTTTCCTCCACCCTATCCTCTTCCTTTTTCTCCCCGGAGTCCTCGCTCTCCAAATAAACACGCAGGCTGTTTCTCATATTATTCATCATGCTGAAAAGAATCGGTGACCGCACTGTCACATCCTCAAGCTGCCCCGCCTTTGCCATCTTCTCCAGTTCAAAGGCCTCATCCGCCAGATCGTCAGCTCCCACATTTCTGGCATTTCCCTTTAAAGAATGTACAATAATCGTATATCCTGGCATATCTCCCTTCTGCAGGAAATCCCGAAGAGCCGTCTCTTTTTCCTGCAAAATAGAATGAAAATCGTGGAGCACCTTGCCATAAAGAGCCTTGTCGCCTCCCATATACCGAAGTCCGTTTCTTAAATTAAAGCCCATCAGATAAAGCTGGCTCTCCCTGATGTCAAATTCAATTTCGCCTCCCGCATCCCCATATTCATCGCTGATGTCCCTATTATTTGTCAGATAGACCACGTTATCCGGCAGATACTCAATCAGCAGATTCTCAAACTTATCGGCGTCGATAGGCTTTGTCAGGTAATCCTGAAAGCCCTCCTTGAGATAAAGCTCCCGCGCGCCCGCCACCGCGTTTGCAGTCAGTGCAATCACCGGTACATCCCTGGATGGATTTCCCTCAAGCTTTCTGATCGCATGCAATGTCTGTACACCATCCATCACCGGCATCATATGGTCCATGCAAATTAGATGATAAGTCTTCCTCTTGATCAGCTCTAAGCATTCCTCCCCACTCGAAGCCACATCCACCTGAAGTCTGGTAGCCTTTAAAAGTCCCTGCGCCACTGCCAGATTCATGGCATTGTCATCCACAACCAAAATTCTGCCCATGGGTGCAATAAACTTTTCATGATAATCTTCCATACTGCGCAGACTCTCCCGGTACTGCTTTTCAAAATCTCCGAGAGGTTCCCTGTCCACTACCTTCTGTATAATCCGAAAGGAAAAAGCGGACCCTTTTCCATACACACTCTGTACTTCAAGCTTACCGCCCATCATCTCAACCAAACGATCCGTAATGGCAAGGCCTAGGCCAGTTCTGTCATTCTTGCTCCGAAGAGTAGAATCCATTCGTTGAAAGGCCATAAAAAGTTTGGGAATATCCTCCTCCTTAATACCGATACCCGTATCCTTCACAATCACATAAATTTCTATGGAATCCTTTGCCACTTCTTTCCACTCAATCTGCAGGGTGATTTTCCCTTTTTCCGTATATCTTACTGCATTGGACAGAAGATTCCCGATAATCTGTCTGATATGTATCTCATCGCCGAAAAGCTTATAGGGAATATCCTTGGCAATTTTCAAAACCAAATCCAGCTTTTTCCTTCGCTGCTGTACAGAGATACTGTTTATCAGATCATTTAACAGGGAACTGACATCATAAATACCCTCATTCAGTTCCATCTTATCCGCTTCCAGCTTAGAAAAGTCCAAAATATCACTGACTAGGGCAAGAAGAATACTGCCAGCCTGTCTGATATCCCTGGCGTACTCTTTGACAGCCTCCTCCTGACTCTCCCGCAGGATCAGTTCATTCAATCCAAGAATCGTATTGATCGGCGTCCGCAGCTCATGGGACATATTTGCCAAAAAAATATCTCTGGCATTTTCCGCTTTTTCTACCGCATTTTTGGCCTCGTCCAGCTCCTTGATCTTCCTCTGCAGCTCCTCCTGTGCCAAAGAAAGTTCTATTTCCTTATTTGCCATCGTTTTCTTTGTCTCCTGACTCATGCTCCAGTCCTTTCCTTATATCATTTCTAATCCGCAGGCCTGCACTCTCCGGCGCCATTATCTTCTCCGTTCATATTTCACAAAACAGTAAGGCAGATCAAAGTAGGTCTGTTCCTCGCTATCCGCCGTGATTTCCCATTCCTGATCCTGGTCCAAATTTGGGAAATAGGAGTCTGCCTCATATTCATGATCAATCTTCGTCACATGGACTACATCGCACTCCGGGAGCATCATGCGGTAGACGCTCTCCCCGCCGATAATATAAATATCCTCTGTCGGATATTTGGAAAGCTCTCTCATGAGCTCATCCTTGTTATGCACTACCAGTGCATCTTTTACCTTGTATTCCGGGTTCGCGGACAACACAATGTTCGTCCTGTTTGGAAGCGGCATCCCCTGGGGAAACGTCTCGAGTGTCTTTCTGCCAAGCACCACCACTTTACCCGTGGTCTCCTGTCTAAAATTTTTGTGATCCGCCGGAATCCTCACAAGCAGCCGGTTCTTACAGCCAATCGCCCAGTTATTGTCCACCGCCACAATTGCGTTCATTTGATACATCTCCTTACTGTCTCAGACTATTAAACTTGCAAGCCCGCACTTTTCGCTTTCCACCTGCCCTCATCGGATGGCTGCCCATTATATGGCAATAGGAATATTTTCCAGCTGCGGCCCAGTGACGTAATTTTCAACTTTCACATCATTTCTTGTAAATTCGTAAAAATCTTTTATCGCAGGATTAATCCAGAACGTCGGCGCATCGTAAACCGGCCTCTCGATCAATTCCCGAATGAAAGGAATATGTCTGTCATAAATGTGGGCATCCGCAATCACGTGGACAAGCTCACCCGCCTCCATACCGCAGACCTGGGCAAGCATGTGTATGAGCACCGCGTACTGTACCACATTCCAGTTGTTTGCCGCCAGCACATCTTGAGAACGCTGATTCAGAATCGCATTCAGCGTCAGCTTATCATGCCCTTTTTTCTGAGTCACATTAAAAGTCATACTGTAAGCGCAGGGATAAAGATTCATCGCATGAAGATCCTGATGCACATAAATGTTAGTCATAATACGACGGCTGAACGGATTATTCTTCAGATCATAGATCACCCTGTCCACTTGATCCATCATGCCTTCTTGATACTGATGCTTTACCCCCAGCTGATAGCCATAGGCTTTGCCAATGCTGCCATCCTCGTCCGCCCATTCATCCCAGATGTGGCTGTGCAGATCATGGATATTGTTAGATTTCCGCTGCCAAATCCAGAGCATCTCATCTGTGGCGCTCTTAAGCGCTGTCCGTCTGAGCGTCATAATAGGAAATTCCTTGGAAAGATCGTAGCGGTTCACCACACCGAACAGCTTCACCGTATAGGCACTCTCCCCGTCCGGCCAGTGAGGCCTCACCTTCTCCCCCTCCGTGCTCGTCCCGTTCTCCAATATATTTTTACACATATCTATAAAAATGTAATCTGCAAAACTCACCTTTCACTCTCCGCTCTTTTCATTATGTAAACCATTCAGAAAGAATGCGCTTTTGCATTCTTGCGGACATGATTTAGCAGTTCTTAGGTATCGTTCTTTGATACCTTAGTACTGCTTCATGTCCTGTCCCATCTGTCACAAAGTGAATTGATCTGATCTGCAAATTTTGCCAAATCTTTGTTCGCCCCGCCTTCGTTTCTATATATGACTGCCATAAGCCTCTGACCGGCTGCAAGCAGTCTCGCAAAGACGCCGGAAATACCGTGTGCTTTCTTCTTGACAGCCACGGGCTCTGCTTCGTAAATAAATTCACCGCTTATCAAATCATATCTGGTGCCGCTGTAGGGCGCATAAGCATCCAGCTTGTGCTCCGCCTTCAAACACTCTGTGAAAAGAGTACAGACACTGTCCTCACCATGCACCACAAAAACTTTGTCCGGCTTCTTCTCAAAACCGTCTATCCACCGCAAAAGCCCCTTTTTGTCCGCGTGGCCGCTCATGCCCACCAGCTTCATGATATCAGCCCTGATCTCAATAGATTCACCGAAGAGCTTCACCTCCGAAGCGCCTTCCACAAGCATTCTGCCGAGAGTACCGACCGCCTGATAGCCTACGAAAAGGATCGTGCATTCCGGGCGCCAAAGATTGTGCTTTAAATGATGCCTGATACGGCCTGCCTCACACATGCCGGACGCAGATATAATAACCTTCGGCGTCTGTTCAAAATTGATGGCTTTTGACTCATCGCTGGTGATAGCCAGACGCAGACCCGGAAACGTAATTGGATTGATTCCCTGCCTGACAAGCGCCATAGACTCCTCATCAAAACATCTGGCCTCATTCTTGTGGAAAATACCCGTTGCTTCGACTGCCAGCGGACTATCCACATAGACTGGGAAATCCTCGTGTCCCTTCACCAGTCTGTCAGCCTTGATCTGACGTAGGAAATACAGCATTTCCTGCGTTCTGCCTACTGCAAAGGAGGGAATCACCACATTACCACCACGGTCAAAGGTAGTCTGCAAAATCTTCGTCAGTTCTCCCACATAATCTACCTTATCAGAAGAGTGCAGCCTGTCGCCATATGTGGACTCCATCACTACATAGTCCGCTTCCGCCGTATTTTGGGGTTCTTTAATAAGCGGCTGGTCGCTGTTTCCGATATCCCCGGAAAAAACCAGCTTTTTTGTCACGCCATTCTCCGTCGCCCAGACCTCTATGCTGGAGGAACCAAGAAGATGACCAATATCTGTAAACCTGATTTTTATATTCTCACATACTTGAATTTCACTGTCATAGTCGCAAGGGATGAGCCGCCTGATCACGCCGTCCGCATCCTCCATGGTATAGAGAGGCTCTATCAGTTCGTTCTCTGCACTTCTCTTCGCCTTACGATTTTTCCACTCCGCTTCCTGCATCTGAATATGCGCACAATCACGAAGCATAATGCTGCAGAGGTCGCAGGTGGGCGTTGTCGCATAAACTGCTCCCCGGAATCCCCGCGCATATAAAAGAGGAAGAAGCCCAGAATGATCTACATGGGCATGGGTCAAAAAGACATAATCTATAAGCGCCTCGTCCACGGGCAAGTCACAGTTCTCAAACACATTCGCCCCCTGCTCCATCCCGTAATCCACTAACATATTTTTTTCGCCTACACGCAGATAATGACAGCTGCCCGTCACCTCATGATCAGCACCAATAAACATAAGTTCCATACACAGCCCCCCTATTCAACCCTATTCAGCCTATTTTATTTTATCATATCATTTTTTTTGAAAAGCGTAAATCTTTTCGGAAATATCTTTTTACTTTTCTCCCATGTTTCAACATCCTTCAGCATTACCATACAATATAATAAAATCGCGATGAGGTGAAATCCCATGTCCTTCTCCCTTTCCTCCCTGCTTCTTTTTCTGACAGCTGTTTCCTTAGACTCCATGACGGCTGGTTTCTCCTACGGCACGGGAAAAGTCCATATTAAAGCATTCTCACTGTTTCTCTTATCCTGCATACCAGCCGTTTTTGTCACTGCCGCCACAAGTCTCGGCACCGTGATCAGCGTGCTTCTTCCCTCTGATTCCCTGCCTTTTCTATCCTTTTTTCTGCTCACAATTATGGGCAGCGCAAAACTTCTAGAAAGCATGATCCGTTATCTGGCAAAAAAACACCCCAGTCTCATGGGAAACTGGGGATGTAAAATCAAACAAGTAAACATTATCTTCACCATTTATTTGTCGCCGGAAGAAGCCAACCGAACAGACCTGCAGATTTTAAGTGCAAAAGAAGCACTGCTCTTAAGTCTTGCCCTTTCCTTAGACAGCGTTCTTGTCGGAATGGCCTTTTCCACTGCCGGCATCCCCGCGCTTCTTCTCCTATTGTCGGCCTCTCTTTCCAACTTCCTTTTGTTTCTTTCCGGCTTTTGTCTCGGCCGCCTTCTTTCCCGTGCTCTCCATATGGATCTCTCATGGCTTAGCGGACTCTGTCTTCTACTCCTGGCCTTCCGCTTTCTCGTATGAAACCTGCCTGGCACATGATCCTGCCATTCCCACAACCACCAGCAGTTCATGCACAAAAAGAGGGGTAATTGACAGTGCGATCAGCCGTATCCACTCCTCTGCACTTAGTCTCACTGTACCGAAAAGCGAGACTAAAATTGGAAACTCCGTCACAGCCACCTGCAAGGCAATACCTACCGCCAAAGCGAGCAGCATTTGCGGATTGTTCCTGTGATTCATCCGGAATACAGAGCGGTTTACGTCCCGCATTCCAATAGCGTGAAATAGCTGGCTAATTCCCAGCACTGTGAAAGCATGCGTCTGCGCTCTTGCCAAGACACTTGATATTTTCATTCCTTCCAATATATTATGTAAACTCACAGGAAACCCTTCAGCTACAATACGGTCATAAGGAACCTTTAAAAAAGCTGCCAAACTAATTCCGCCAATTACCATTCCATAACAAATTACACACATGAGTCCGCCCTTTGCAAAAAGCGACTCCTCCTTCTTTCTAGGCGGTTCTCTCATCAAACTCTCCGTATCATTGTCATCCACCCCCAGCGCAAGAGCCGGCAGCGAATCGGTAATCAGATTGATCCAGAGAATGAAGCCGGCCGTTAAAGGAATCGGCAGTCCCGCCACAATAGCCAGCAGCATGGTAAGAATTTCACCCAGATTGGAGGATAGAAGAAAAAGCACCGATTTCCGGATATTATCATAAATGCCCCGTCCCTCCCGAATGGCTGTGTGTATAGTGGCTACATTGTCATCCATCAAAACAAAATCCGCCGCTCCCCTGGCTACGTCAGTACCTCCCTGTCCCATGGCAATTCCAATATCCGCCGCCTGAAGAGAAGGCGCATCATTGACCCCGTCCCCAGTCATAGCTACTGTTTTATGTAAACTTTTATACCCTTCTACAATTCGCACCTTATGCTCCGGTGTCACACGGGCAAAAACTTTCAGCTGAGGCAGTTTATGCAGAAAAGCCGACTCCTTTAAGTGATCCAGCTCTCTGCCGGTAATGCACTCCTCCGTGCGGCTTGCAATCCCCAGTTGTCTGGCAATGGAAAAAGCCGTGTCAGGATGATCCCCCGTGATCATCACCGTGGTCACTCCCGCACGGGAAAATCCCTGCACAGCAGCCACTGCCTCCGGCCTAACCGGATCCTGCATACTGACAAACCCAAGAAATACCATTCCCCGTTCGCTCATTCTTCCCTCTGGTTCCATGGCAAGTGCCATTACCCGGCGCCCTTCCCCCATCAAACTTTTCTGTACTCCCAACATTCTGTCCCTCTCCGCCACTGTAAGCTCTGTTATCTGCCCGTTTCGGAAGTATCTATCGCAGTTTTCCAAAATTCGCTCTGCCGCTCCCTTAGTATATGCTGTCTTTCCACTGCCGCAGCGATGAAGCGTAGTCATCATCTTGCGCTCAGAGTCAAAGCCAATCTCCTTAAGCCTCGGATATTTCTCCCTGATACGCTCAATCCGTGCGCCACAGTCCTGCGCCATATGAAGAAGAGCGAGCTCTGTGGGATCTCCCACTGCCTCCTCCCCCGCCTGTCCATCATTACAAAGCACACAACCGCGTAAAAAATGCTCAGCGCAGAGGTTATCCTGCTGTCCTGCCGGGATGTCTCCCAGAAGTGCCTCTAGGCCCTCTCTCTCTATTATCTTTCCCTCGAGATAACACTCCATCACCGTCATCTTATTCTGAGTAAGCGTACCAGTCTTGTCCGAGCATACCACATCCACCGCCCCCAGTGTCTCCACCGCTGAGAGCCTGCGGACAATCGTGTTTGCCTTTACCATACGTGACACACTGAGCGCCAGCACAATTGTCACAATGGCGGGAAGCCCCTCTGGCACAGCAGCTACTGCAAGAGAAACTGATGTCAGAAGCATATCTCCTACATCCCGTTTCTGCCAGACAGCTACAAGAAAAAGAAGGACGCAGATTCCCACTGCCAACGCACTCAGTACCTTTCCAAGCTCTCCCAGCCGTATCTGCAAAGGAGTCAGCTTTTCTCTATGTCCGTGGAGCATATCCGCGATATGGCCTACACGAGTGTCCATTCCCGTTGCTGTCACCACGCCGGTACCCCGCCCCTTTGTCACATAAGTGGACATATACATCATGTTGGCGCTGCTGTTATCTGCTGTTTCCTCCTCCACAAAAAATGCATCCTTTTCCACCGGCACAGACTCTCCTGTTAGGGTAGACTCTTCTGCATATATCCCAACACTTTCTATTAGTCTCAAATCTGCTGGAACACGGTTTCCCGCCTCCAGAAGCACAATATCTCCTGGTACAAGTTCATGGGAGGGTATGCATTTTGGTACACCGTCCCTCAAAACAGTCGCCCGAGGTTCCGAAATCTGTTTCAAGGCTTCTACGGCCCTGCCAGCTTTTCCCTCCTGAATGATTCCCACTGCCGCATTCAAAGCGACCACTGCCACAATAATAATGGCATCTCCAAATTCACCGAGCATCATGGAAATCGCCATAGCCACCATAAGAATCATGATCAAAGGGTCATTTAACTGTTCTGCAGCCCTTCGCCCCAAACTCTTTTTTTCCTGATCCTTTAATCTGTTTGGCCCATACTTCGCCATGCGTTCCACAGCCTGTCCTGCACTTAACCCTCGTAAAGCATCCGTCTGCAGTCCGCGGATCGTCTCCGATACGCTTCTGTTCTCATACATACACAAAACCTCCCAGCTTTTCTTATACCTGCCTGATTCCCTGTGCTCATCCTGTCTCAAAGGCTTGTCAGCTTTCAGGCTGTCACTGTTTCCTGTATGATAAGATATATTCGCGTATATATCGGAATATTACTTCCGTCTCACTCCCACATGTGAAAAAGGATCCTGTTTACAGGATTCTCTGCCTGCCGCGGGGGCTTTAGCGACATGCAGCACCTGCGCACACGATTCCGGTAATGCTCCACATTCCCCTTAAATGGTTCACGCTGTCGCTTTCTCCTATAAATAATGCAGTCTACCCTCTCAACTGGGATCTGACACCTTTTGACACCCAAGTCCTATAAAATTAAGAAAAGAGCTTCCTTATATCAGAAGCTCCTCAACTTATCATTTCCGTCATCTATTGTGTTTTCGATAGATTTGATTACTATGTAGTAACCTCCGCCCCCGGCCAGCTCCACATACACACGGTCGCCCGCCTTGTGTCCCAGCAGAGCTTTTCCAAGCGGCGACTCCGTACTAATCAGTCCCTCCAGGGAATTTCCCCTCACCGTAGTCACCAGTTTGTATTTCTCCGTGAGATTATCCTCCTCGAAAAAGACCTCAACCGTATTGTTCATGCCCACTTCGTCCTCTGCAGACTCATCGGACACGATCACTGCCGTTTTGATCATCCGTTCCAGATAGCGGATGCGGCTCTCATTTTGGTTTTTCACTTTTTTCGCCGCGTGATATTCGAAGTTTTCGCTCAAATCGCCATGCGCCCTCGCCGTCTTCACATCCTCAAGAGCCGCCGGACGCACCACGAGCTTGCGATACTCGATCTCTTCCTCCATCTTACGGATATCCTGTTTTGTCAATTCATTATGCATAACAGTTTTAACCTATTTTGCGTTTACCATATAGTCTAACAGACGATTCACATCTTCAGGCTCATGCGCAACAAGCTCCATCTCTGGAATGGCATTGTCAGCAAAAAGCTTGGTAAGCGCCACATACTTTGTCAGCTGGGACTTAAGGTTCAGTCTGTCACCCTCTTTTGTCACTAACTCCACCGTGCCTTTGCACTGGTTTACTACCTCAAAAAACTTTTCAGGATCATCGATATTCATTACTTTCATTGCTTTTTCCTCCCTTTTTCTAAACTCTTCTTTCTTCGCTTCGCCCTAACTTATAACACTTTTTTCCAATTTTGTCAAATACTTTTTCAAAAAAAGTGCCTAATTTTTTTCGAATTCTTTTGTTAACTTTTTTGTTGACAAATCATAACTCATATAGTATATTATTATTTGTCCGAACGACAAAGCCGGACAACAAGCGCGAGTGGCTCAGTTGGTGG
>DLAA01000108.1:18063-18543 GCA_002493835.1 Lachnospiraceae bacterium UBA7060
TTCGAGTCCCGTCTCGCGCTCTTTTTAATGGGGCGGAAATGCTGATAAATACAGCATTTCCGTTTTTTAGTGTAGTGCGATTTTTGAATCATTTTGAATCACACTTGAATCACGTTATTCTTTTTCCCTCTATGTATCCCCCACTGCCGGGTGGATTGGGGACTTTCACCCGTTAGAACGTGTGCCCACCGGACACACAAAAAAAAACAGAGGGCGGAAAACCCGCCCCCTGCTTATCTGCCGGGATCACTCCCAAACTTCTTCTTCGGTGTTGTTGATAAAGAAAGATTCATGCCCGCTGACGCCGTTATCAAACATCTCTAATGCGTGATCTGTCCATGCTTCTTCCGTATCAAAATCTTCACCGCAGCTGCAAATCCAATGAGGAATCTGCTTTACCACAAGCGTCTTACCAGCATGCTCGTCATCACCAGTCTGGTCATCAGTCTGAGCGTTGTCACCTGTCTGATTCTCGTCACC
>DLAA01000108.1:18908-20994 GCA_002493835.1 Lachnospiraceae bacterium UBA7060
TGTCTGATTCTCGTCACCTGTCTGGGTGTAATTATCATGACCGCTGATATTCGAGCGGAACATCTCCAGTGCATGAGCCTTCCATTCTTCTTTAGAATCAAAGACCTCACCACATTGGCAGATCCAATGAGGCATGCCGTCATCAATCTGATCCTCATTGCCCGTCTGGCCCTCATCACCTGTCTGGTAGTTAGGGTCATCCGTCTCCCAAATCCTTACCACATTCCCATGATCCGGATAGTCCTGCTTATGCTGATGATATGCCGCCCACACTTCACTATGGGTACTTGCTGCAAAGTCAGTACCGCAGAAATTGCAGTGTACGTGGTAAATCTTACCAGGTTCATCAGGCTTTTTGCTTTCGTCAATGATCCCATGCTTTTCATTAACAGCTTCTCTCGTGGTATACTCATCGTCACTATATTCCACTGTTTCTTCCAGTCCCGCCAACCGCGGCTCTACTTGATGCTGACTTTCGCCGCCGAGATACACTTTGTCATAATAATGCAAAGCGTACTTATCCGGATCACTGAATTTTTTCCCGCAGCCTACACAGTATCCATAAGGAACCATTTCCTTACCCGGCTTGTTTTCGATCCTGGTGCCATCGCCTTTTACGATCTCTGTCCACATCCATGCATGGCCTGCACACTCATGATGATAATGCATCCAATTATCCAATGCATGAGAATAATAATGAGACCGAAGGACATGTTCATCCTCACCTGTAACATCAGCGCCGCATGAGCAGGTAACGTGGTAGATCGTCTTATCAGGAACAGGGACTTCCTCTGTCCAATATTTAGGAGCTTTATAACTGGAAGTCTTCTTTTCACAGCTATGCGTCTCCTGTGCCAGCTGTGCCTTACTCTGATCTTCATCGGCAAAATCAAGACCGCAATAGCCGCAAGTATAATGATGAATCGTCATTGTGGGACCATTGTTCTGATTGTCATCATCCTTGTTCTGGTCGTCGCCTGTCTGGTCACCGTCATCAGGCTGAGGATCTTCCCATACTGTCACCTCTTCTACCCATGTAGTATAAGCACTATGGTCTTCACCTCTTAACAACCCTTCTCTGGCATGTGCCTGGAATGCCTCTTTATCAGTAAAATCTGCCTGACAATAACAAGTCCAGTGAGTGATCTTCTTAGTTACAGGAACTTTTCCAGCGTGATCGTCATCACCAGTCTGGGTGCCGTCATCCTTCTTAGGATCATCGTCCTTGTTTTGGTCATCACCAGTCTGGCCTTCATCCTTCTTCTGGAAGCCGGGTGCATCCTGGCTGTCAACCTCTGCATATACAATGCTCTTTGCGCAGTCGGAAGATTTCGCACAATGTGCGTCCATTTCCTTGCTGTCCGCCGTCTCAAAGCCGCAGTTACATCTGTAATATGCATAAGCCCATACGCTCTCCGCGCGGCCAGCCTCGATGCTCACGGAGTCAACACCATACTCAAGATGTTTGTTACGCTCCTCGACCGTCATGGTCTCAAGGTGGCTGTAAAGCGCATCCTTTGTCTCAAATTTCTGACCGCAGTCGCAGACAAACACCATATAAGATTTCTGCCATCTGCAAACACTGCCGTTTACCTTGCCGCCCGCATACTCGACAACCGGCTGATAATCCTCAGGGTTACGGGTATAAGGTTCAGCGACCTCGGAATCATCCTTCTTAGGGTCTTCCTGCTCGGAATCATCCTTCTCAGGAGCGGTATAAGTGCGGTTCTGGACTGCCTTACAGGTCTTGCAGTACCTGGATTCCGTGCCAACACCGCCTGCGGGTGCCTCAACGGTAACCTTCCAGTCGCCCCATGTGTGAACATGCACTGCGGGCGTTTCCGCCTCATCTGCCAGACGATTTGCGTCATCATAAGCAACCACGTTCACGGTAACCGTATCGGTCACGCCGTTTGCCGTTGCTGTGATAACTGCCGTACCTTCTTTCTTACCTGTTACCACACCCTTGCTCACTGTTGCAACCTTGCTGTTGGAAGTCTTCCATGCAATGTTCTTATTTCTGCCGGTCACGGTGCTGGTCAATGTATATTTCTGCTTTGCACCTTTGGTCTTCACGGAAACGGAA
>DLAA01000108.1:21211-23202 GCA_002493835.1 Lachnospiraceae bacterium UBA7060
GGCTTTCTTCATACCGGAGTAAAGAGTCACCTGAGATTCGCTCAATCCGTAAACAGTAAATACCTGGTTCTTACGTACCTTATTGCCAACAGTCATTTCAAACGTTTCCGGGCCATAAACCGTCACGTAACAGGATGCGGACATGCCGTTANNCCTTTGGTCTTCACGGAAACGGAATCTTCCGCGATATCCACGGACACTGCCTTTACGTCAACACGGCACTTTCCGCTGGTAAATCCCGGGTTTACGTCACTTGCCACGGAGATATAAGCCGTACCTTCGCCCACTGCCGTCACTTTGCCTTTATCTGTAACCTGTGCAACAGACTCATCAGAACTGATCCAGCGTACCTTGTCTTCTGCAGGCGCACTGGATTTTAACTGCTTTGTCTCGGCTTTCTTCATACCGGAGTAAAGGGTCACCTGAGACTCACTCAATCCATAAACAGTAAACACCTGGTTCTTGCGCACCCCTTTGGCGGTGGATACCTCGAATGTTTCCGGGCCGTAGACCGTCACATAACAGGATGCGGACATGCCGTTAGCTGTTGCCGTGATGACAGCGGTGCCTTCCTTCCTGCCACGTACCGTGCCGCCGGAAACAGTCGCCACGGTCTTATCGGAAGTCGTCCACTTCACACTCTTCTTAGGGCCTACCACATCAGCAAGCACTTTGATGGAACTGCCGACGCCCCTTGTAGCCAGATTCAGGGAACTGTTATTGAGGGTAAGGGATTTTTCAAGTACATTCACCCTGCAATACGCATAATTGTTGTTCGCGCGTGCCGTGATGAATGCCGTACCTTCCGACACGGCTGTCACATTGCCCTTTTCGTCAACAGCGGCGATCTGCGGGTTGGAACTCTCAAAAGTAATACCCTTGCCTGCGCCGCGTACCGTGCCCTTCAATTTGAAGGATGTTGCGCCGTCACCACCCACATAAAGAGTGATCGACTCCTTATTCAGTTTCAGGGTGGAACGGATGACACGCACATTCACTGCTTTTGTCGTGGTATCGTCTTTCGCCTTGATCTTCGTGGAACCCTGCTTTGCGCCGTAAACAACACCTTCTGTGTTCACGGTCGCGATCTTTGCGTTGGCGGAAGACCACTCAAGAGGCTGTGTCACGCCAGATGTCTCAACCATCGTGTACTCGCCCTCGTTCATAGAGATGGCTTTCTTAGTGATCGAGAATGTTTCCGCGAATGTCTGTTTCGGCGCTGCCTGAGCCGTTATGGGAACATTCCCAAAACAAACAGTCATTGTAAGCAGTGCTGCCAGCAATCTCAGTGTTTTGCTCTTTTTCATAAACAATCACCTTTTACCTTTCTTTTTATTTTTGTTTCTTTATTTTTTAGGCTTATCTTTCCTGCTATATGCACTCACTCCTTTCACTGTATACCCAAAAATCCCGAACAGTACAGCAGAGGGGGCATATTTTTATACCCCTCTGCCAATCCTGCCGAGATAAACAATAAAAAACGGTGCAGGATTTTTCTTTCCTACACCGCTAAAATACAACACCACAAACCTAAGCGTCGCGTTAGATTTCCCTTGAAATCATATAGGAAATTCGCTATACTTGTGTTGGCGCATTTATATATGCTGTGTGGGAGGTGGAGTCTCCTGCATAGGGGTGTAGGGAATTGGCGTTCCCTACATCCTGCCTTTATTATCTATCTCATTTTCATTATACCGCCGCTGTATAAAAATGGCAAGTGGATATATTTTTCAACCAAACGGAAAAGAATCAGTGCTGGCAAGAATCTTGCAATCTGTTTTTGCATATGCTATAATGCCGATAGGCAAAAAGAAGTGATAACAAGTCCATCCGGACAAAGAACGAATCCCCGAACTGTACTGCAATACGGTCCGGGGATTCTTCTTTTCTTTTATAGTGGCAAAGCACCCACTAGGCTATTTGTTGTCCTTGTTGTTCCTGTCAAGCCATTTGATGATGTAGTGGCAAGCTACACCAGCCATGACGGCGAT
>DLAA01000108.1:23278-23874 GCA_002493835.1 Lachnospiraceae bacterium UBA7060
TGCATATGCTATAATGCCGATAGGCAATTAAGAAACCAGTATTTCCACGTATTCACCAACGAAAACCCCGGAGCGGCTACTCCGGGGCTTTCATTTTGGGCTAGTTGTCATGGTTATCGCCATCTAACCACTTGATGATGTAGTGGCAAGCTACACCAGCCATGACGGCGATTAAAAATGAAACCAGTTTTTCCACACTTTCACCCCCTTCCCGTTGCCGGTCTGGGATGACAACAAGACAAGCATATCATATCTTGTCGAAATTAGCAAAAAAAAAACGTAATCAAGAGGGAATGAAAGATAGTGCGTCTTTTTCATTCCCTCTTTTTCTATTCTGCTTTGGCTTCATCCGCTATGTTTCATTAACACAATTTCGGTTGACTTACATGCTATTCAAACAGTTTTCCTTTGAAGACAACGCGCTTTCCTCCTTGATTTTATTGGCTTTTGGGGGCGCTTTTGGGTTCGAGTCCCGTCTCGCGCTCTTTTTAATGGGGCGGAAATGTTGATAAATACGGCATTTCCGCGTTTTTGTTCTCTGTGATTTTTGAATCATTTTGAATCACACTTGAATCACGTTATTCTTTTTCCCTCTA
>DLAA01000155.1:0-298 GCA_002493835.1 Lachnospiraceae bacterium UBA7060
CGTTAAAAATCTGACTATCAAGTGTGTACAGCTTATGGAGCAAGACAGAAAGCTGACCGCCAAAGTGGACGGACAACAAGTACAGATTAGCCGCTTGACAGATAAGGTCATGGAGCAGAGCAACATTATAGACCGATTGCAGAAAAAAGCGTCTGATTTGGGGCGTTTGGAGCGTCATTTAGGCAAGGAACAGGTGCAGTCGATAGTGGAACGGTCAAAGGCATTAGAGCAGGCAGAAAGGGCAAATAAACGTCCGAAACGTGCCTTTGAAATGAGCCGATAGGAAAGGGGATTGATA
>DLAA01000155.1:642-770 GCA_002493835.1 Lachnospiraceae bacterium UBA7060
TGATACGGCTGTGTGCTAAAATTGTGGCAGAAACAGACCTCTACGAAACGGATAAGGAAGTGCAAAATCTGATAGATTGGGTGTGCCTGTCGGAGCAGATAAAAGAAAACAATAATACAATCCGCAAT
>DLAA01000155.1:1100-17845 GCA_002493835.1 Lachnospiraceae bacterium UBA7060
CCGCAATCTGACCGGGGAATATAAGAAGATAGAGCCGGATTGCCGTGAGGGAGTGTGGGCGCAGTTGGAGCGCATGAAAGAACTTTGCAAAGAGCGGAACAATCTTTATGAGAAGCAGAATGATTTGAAAGGACAGAAACAGAAGATTGAGAAGTCGTTGGAGCGATAAAAGATTGCCGGAGAATGACAGTTGCAGAAAGTCATTCCCCGGCAATTTTCACGTCAAATTTATAGCCGACACCTAACACGGTTTTGATGTAAGTTGGGTTCTTGCTGTCCGGCTCTATCTTTTTCCGCAGATTGCAAATCACGGTAGAAATGCTAGATTGGCAACTATCGCTGTCCATGTTCCAAACAGCTTCAAAAATCTGTGTCCGTGTAAGAACAATGCCAGGATTGGACGCAAGGAGTACAAGAGTGCTGTATTCAAGACGGGTAAGGCTCACGTCCTCCCCGTCTTGAAGTACCCGGCGTTGAAATAATCTTATTTCCAATCCCGGAAAATGTAATATTGGGCAGGAAATGGGCTGAACGACTTCCAATTTTATGCATTTTGCCAACATGGAAAGTATTCTGTTGACTTCCTGCTCCTCGCTGTCCTCGTAGGTTAAGATTGCTATTTTTCCTATGTTATTATCCTCCTGTGAGTCAGAGTAGGTGTTTATTTTATACCCATATATGAGGAAATAACCATTCTCTGAACCTCACTTGTCCCCTCGTATATTTCTGTGATTTTTGCGTCACGCATTAAACGCTCAAATGGATAAGTTCTTGAATATCCGTCATAGCCTGCAAGCTGTGCGCAACGGCGTGTCACGTTTGTAGCCGCTTCTGCCGCATATAGTTTACCCATAGCCGCAAGATGTGAGAAAGGCTCGTGATCCTGTTTTGCCTGTGCCGCACGATATACTAGCAAACGGGCTGCGTCAACTCTTGTCTGCATATCGGCAAGTTCAAACTGCGTAAACTGATATTGTGAAATTCTCTGCTCGCCCTGCATATGTTCTGTGACATATTTTTTGCAATGGTCAATCGCTCCCTGTGCGATACCTAATGCCTGTGCCGCTACGCCAATACGTCCGCCGTCTAAGGTCATAAGAGCCATTTTGAAGCCTTTGCCTAATTCGCCTAATAAGTTTTCTTTTGGTATCTTGCAATCCGTGAAAACTAACTCGTATGTCGCAGAACCACGGATACCCATTTTCTTTTCCTTTGTTCCAAAAGTAAATCCGGGAGTGCCTTTTTCTACAATAAAGCCGGAAATACCTCTGCTACGTTGGCTTTTGTCTGTCATAGCGGTAACAAAATAGGTATCTGCATAAAATCCGTTTGTGATGAAGATTTTTGAACCATTCAGTAGCCAATAGTCGCCCATATCAACAGCGGTTGTCTGCTGATTGCCTAAGTCACTTCCTGCGGACGGCTCTGTTACTGCAAATGCGCCTAATTTTTCTCCTTTTAGAAGCGGCACAAGGTATTTCTGCTTCTGTTCTTGTGTGCCAAACTCTGAAAGCGGGAAAGAGCCTAAAGAATGGTGGTCGGACAGCATAACGGAAGTAGTGGAACAATGTTTTGCCAATTCCTCAATCACGGCAATATAGGCAAGATAGGAATGTCCTGCGCCGCCGTATTCTTTCGGGTAGCAAATCCCCATCATGCCTAACTCTGCTAACCTGTTTCTGTGTTCTTGGGGAAAGCGTTCCTGCTCGTCAATTTCTGCCGCCAACGGCGCAACCTCATTCACACCAAATTCGTGAATAAGGTCTATTACTTTCTGCTCGTCCGCACTAAATTTGAAATTCATATGTAACCTCCTTGAAAACTGATTGATATTTTTTCTTTACCGTCTTATAATAGCATGAGAAAAAGAATAAAAAAATTCAATAAATTTGATTTCAAAATTCGATAAATTCGATATATTAAGGAGAGTTAAAATGAATACAAAGAGTTTAGTCACTTTCAAGACAATTCTTGAAATGGGAAGTTTCCAAAAGGCAGCGGACAAGTTGGGCTATACGCAATCTACGGTAACATTTCAGATAAAACAGCTTGAAGAAGAACTGGCTTTGAAATTGTTTGAGAAAATAGGCAGACGTATGGAACTTACGCAGGCAGGAAAAGATATTATGCCCTATGTTGATATGATTTTGCAAGGAGCGGAACAAATCGGAAACTACGGAAAAAGCCTTTCTGAAATATCCGGCTCTTTAAAACTGGCAATCCCGGACTCCATTTTAATCTATAATATGCAGCCGTTTATCCGTGCATTTGCACATGAAGCCCCTAATGTACAGCTTGTAATCAATTCCATACAGTCCGGGGAAATCAATCAGTCTGTTGTGGACGGAACTGCCGATATAGGCATAAACTGTGAAAAAGAAAGTTATCCCGATAGCGTCATACATAAGCAACTTGGTAACTATAAAGCGGTTCTTGTTGCTTCCCCTTTTGTGGATAGAAGCCTGCTTGACTTTGTTACACCACACCAACGCAAGCCGTTTAGTTTGATTTGTAATGAGCCGGACGGTTATTATCAGTTGGATATGGATAAATATCTTGCAGAGAAAGACATTGTTCTTAATGCGCCTATGAAAGTGCAGAGTATAGAGGCGGTAAAAAGATGTGTTATGAATAATTTGGGAATTGCAGTTGTTCCCACGTATTCTATCGGAGAAGAATTGAAAAACGGTTCTCTTATGCCCGTTGAAACGGAACTTGATGAAAAAAAGTATCATTCTTTTTATATCTATCACAAAAATAAATGGATAAGCCCGCAAATGGAATTGGCTATGAATTTGATGAAAGAGTATTTAGGAAACGAAAATATAGAGTAGGTGTGAAAATAGTGACAATATTTTTCGCAGGAGCAATACGGCTGTTTCCCTTAATGATTATTTATACATGGTGCTAGCACCATGTAATAAGGGTGGATAAGGAGAAAAGTATTTTGGTGCCAAAACGGTGCCAAGAAATCATGCAAATAAAAATACGCCACACAAAAACAACGATTTTACGCTGTTTTCCGCAATAAAAAGCATGGAAAATACTACAAAAAACGCTATTCAAATACCGTGAGGGTGGTAGAACTGTTGGTTCTGGCAGGGTTGCTACTATCATCGAGTAATCAGTAAAGAGCTAGATTTTATGGGGCTTTCCGAGAAATTGGGAAGCCCTTTTTTCTTACTTGGAAATGAGAGATTATATAGGACTGACCTTATTTTGACCTTGTTTTCTGAACTTTGACCTCATATCTGTATGAATTGTCAGGGAAATAATAAAGATAAGGTGGGAAAAAGGGATAAATCAAAAAAGTTAGAAGAATTAGGCGGCGTAAAGTAATCTGTTATTGTAAGAACGTAAAAGCGTAAGCGGAGGTTAAAAAGGAAACAGTATCGTAGAAAGTGTTTAAAGCGATTTGACATAGAGGAGTGATGAGGCTCTGGCTTAGGCTGGGGCGTTTTTTCTATGGAAAAAGAATAGGAATGACGATATAATATACTTCAATAAGTATATGAAAGAAGGGAATAAAATGAAGTACTATGGCTTACGACGAAAACGCTTCAATGAAGAGTTAATATATACGTATGCCAAACAAAGAGCACAGATTTTACGCAAAATACCAGGGAACCAAAAGAAATTTTGGGGTAATAATTACAATTTGGTATATGGTAAAAACTTTTTTGTAAAATATATGGCAGAAAAGCATAGTAATGAAATTCCTAAAGATGGAAAAATGGAATTGAATCAAGTTATTATTTGTGATTTGGTTCGAAGAGAAGATATAAAATCATTGCAAGCGGGTGTTCGTCATTTAATTAAGCATAAACGTGCAAACCGTTTCTTAGGCGGAAACATAGATGGACTTGATAAAATATGTAGGTAAATTGAAACGATGGATTCTACACTATTATCTTGGTATAACAAAGTGGAATGCGGTATTTTTGAGTTCAAAAGACACTCTCTAGAAAAAGAAGTAGATTATTTTATTTTGAATATTTGGAATGCGAATTCGGCATTCTTAGCAGTAGAGCTGATTGTTTATCTTACAGAAGAAAAGAAAAAAGAACTACAAGAGATAATATAGAAATTATATTGATGAAAAGGGATATGCATTTTCAACATTAACAGGGAAAAGCGGTAAAAATGGTGCATATGAAAATTATTCAGTAGTACATTACAACAATGCTTCTCTCAAAGCTGACAGGATATATGAAATGGTTAGTTGTTTTGAGTGGAAAATATTAGATAAACTTTCTTCGAATATTCCATTTTTGTTACATGGTCAGGGAATAATGCCACCAAGAATGGAAATGTTCTATACTAATATAGATTATCATGAAGGAAATAATGAATTTTGGGATTCAATCGGCATTCGGGAATATAACGGAGAATTTATAGATGATCGCCAAAAAATTTTTTTTGAAGCAGAGTTATCAGACAGATATGAGAAAGCAGAATTGAATAATAGAATGCTTTATGTCGTAAAAGATGATTATATTGAAATTGGGCAGTTGCAGTCTGTTAAGGATGAAGTCTATTTTCACATAAAAGAATATTCAATAGAATATTTTAAGATTATGTTTCTTAGAATTCTTGCAAGAGAAGCAGGAAAACAGCTTGTAGTTTATAGAAGAAAGCTAGATAATATTAAGTTAAAGCGTAACCAATTGAATCAACTATTAAAATTGAAATATGATTTGTCGAAAAATATTGATGATTATAACAAATTTATCTGAGATGAGATATGGGAAAAAACAGATAAAAGGCTACAAGAAATTTTTGAGGAAAACGCTGAGATTGCATCGAAAGCTAAACATAAATTTTTTATCTCTATGAAGTCTTATATTCAGTATTCGGTAAGTGATAAGAAGAACATAGATAAGAACATAGATATTCTTTATAGAGAATATGATGATAAAAAAGAAATATTACAGAATCTTGCAGATTTTAAAAATAATAAACGTAGCCTTTGGATGAATCTTGCAATGTTGTTCGTTTCTGCAGTTACATTGAGTTTTGTTGTTTTTCCCAAACAAGCGGAAGCACTGGCTAAGGTAATTAGGGATATATACAATTGGATTTTGCAGTTGATTCCTTAGTAGTAGTAGCGATAAGGAATCATAATCAGGCGGATATGGTATTTGCTGAAAAAATGTAGTAGTACAGAAAGAAATGTGCTATACTATTTTTCAACAGATACGCATATCCATTTTATGTTTTGACTTCGGAGGAAGAGTACCATAATGGATATACAGGATAAAAAAGAGATGGACAAAAGAAAAAAGGCAGAGAATCCAAGTGAGAATACAGCGGATATTTTTGACAGTGTATTTAAAACGCTTCTGCAGAGATTCCCGAAACTTGCAGTAGCTTTGATCAATGAAGTGTTCCATGCTGATTATACAGAGGATGAAGTAATTATTCAGGGAAGAAATGAATACCATGATATGGATGGCAAGGTAATCAATGATGCCATGATCAGGATCGGGGATAAAATTTACCATATTGAATGCCAGAGTACAAGTGATGGCTTGATGGTTATTCGTATGGTAGAGTATGATTTTAAAATTGCTTTGGAAGAGACAAGAAATATTTTGATGGATGAACTGAAAAAGAAATCCGGCGATAGAGGCAGAGAGCCTCTCCGGTTTCAGTTCCCGCAGTCCTGCATGATATGTGTAAGGTCGGGAATAGAACAGGAAGAATCCTTAAAGTTGCAGATTGTCATGCCAAATGGACAGGAAGCGCTGTATGAAATACCGATAGTACAGGCACAGAGTTTTTCTAAAGAGGATATATTTCAGAAAAGACTTCTGATATTGATACCGTTTTATGTATTGCGGTATGAGAAAGATATAAAGTCTGGAAAGAATGAGATTCTGGATCGGTTGGAGCAGGAGTATGAATATATTAAGGAACAACTTATAGAAGAAGGAAATTCCATAAATGAACCAAGACTGTATTACGATTTAGCTGTGCTGTCACAGAGAATATTAGATTATGTAGGAAGAGATAATAGAGATTATAAGGAAAGGATGGGAAGCATTATGGGCGGAGTGATACTTGAAATGGAATCAGATAAGATATGGGACAGGGCATGGAACAAGGCGTGGGATAAGGCGGGACAATATGCAGACTGGCGCCGACAGATATTAAGTATTGATAACATGGTAAAAAAAATGAAGATGTCTCTGGAAGAGGCATGTGAAATTCAGGATATTACCGTAGATGATTATCAAAAGGCAAAAGAATTTGTTAAAGAGATAGAAAAAGAGAGGTCAGTTAAAGCAGGTAATTCATAAAAAGCAGCAAGAGTACAGCATGACCTTATTTTGACCTTGAAAATTCTGAAACAGGTTACTTTTGAAGGAAAATCGGAATAGTTTTTGCGAAAAAAGCCCGAAAATAAAAGATTCTTTAGGAGAAAAAACGGCACATGCGTCCGTGAGGGCGGACGTATAGTAGGCTCTGGTCGTGTTGCGACAATCATCGAATAATCCAGTAAATTCAAGGCTTTCGAGTTTTTGAGAACGGATTTTGCAACAGAATTGCAACAAATTTGCAAAGCATAATGCTGAATAATGCGTGATAATGCGTTTTTGGCAGTATGTGAGTGAATCCAATTTCATAAAATTTTGTATCAAATGGACACTTTCCAAGTGAAAACTAGGAGGGTGTCCTTTTTGTATTATAGTTAAAATTTATGGATTGGAGGAAGAAAGTATGAGTAGTACAACGTTAGGAGCAGAGAAGGCGAGAGAGATTATTACTTTTATCGGCTTTAACCGGTTGAGCGCGGCGGAGTTTTTCGTGTTCCGAAAAACGGAGTCGTGCGAAACAAAAAACCACCTGCTATGCGGGTGGTGTAGCAAGTGCTTATAGCACAAAAATCACCCTTCCGTTATGATAGAGTTGTTCAAGCTACTACACAACGAAAGGAAAGGTGATTTTTATGGCTAACAAGACAAATAGCATGGCACATACGAAATGGATGTGCAAGTACCACATTGTCTTTACTCCCAAGTATAGACGAAAAGCGATTTATAATCAATACAAAGAAAGTATACGTGACATCATAAAGCAGCTGTGTGCATACAAGGGAGTGGAGATTATCGAAGGGCATCTGATGCCCGACCATATCCACATGTTGGTAAGCATACCACCGAAGATGAGTGTGTCAAGCTTTATGGGGTACTTAAAAGGGAAAAGTGCATTGATGATATTTGACAAGCACGCAAATCTGAAGTATAAGTACGGGAACCGGCACTTTTGGGCGGAAGGATACTACGTCAGCACGGTAGGCCTGAACGAGGCAACCATTAAGAAGTATATCCAGGATCAGGAGAAAAGTGACATTATGCAGGATAAGTTGAGCGTAAAGGAATATGAAGACCCCTTCAAGGGGTAGCCGGTATTACGAACGCCCTTTGAAGGGTGACGACGAGTCAAGGGCGTAGTGGCTTGAACAAAATGAAAGCCAGCGTCTTTAGGCGCTGGCCGGTAACAGCGGCTTATAGCCGCAGAGCAAACCACCCGTTTGACGGGTGGTGATGATTGTGCTGTTTTTGTACCAACCACTTTGCATAAACCATTGCATAAGCCCCTTTTCGGAATTGCGTTCCCACCTAAAGCAGATTATAATGGTAACGGTAGATCAAAGTTGAGGAATAGACATAATGGTTGAAAAAACAGATACCCCAGATGCAGGCATACCTTTGGGGCGGCAGTACAGGGAGAAATAACGCAAAATTCCCGCTTGTATGCAGAGACAGCCGGGATGATTTGTATGGAGAAAGAGTGAAGGAACAGTGAATAATTCAGAATTAATTGGCAAGGTACATTCAGCAGTATACCGCCAGTGCAAAGAGAGGGGTTATGCCGCCCCCGCTGACGTGCTGGTGGATATCGGCGTGCTGTCCAAGCAGAAATATGAGGACTGGAGATTCGGCAAAGTGCGGTATTTGGAACAGGTCTGCACCTGTAATTTGAAGAAACTTTCTTTTATCATGCACCGGATACGCGCTTATGCGAAAAAGGCCAACTTAAAGCCATCGTTTTGTTATTATAAACGGTGGGGTGTAAAAAAGGAACATGGACATAGGGCGGTGATTCCCTTACGCTTCAGCAAAAGCGGAAACCCGGAGATTGAGAGGGCCTATGCGACACACTATGTAGACACAGGCAGGATAGAACAGTTAAAGAAAGAGAGACAGGAAACGGCGGCTTCTTTAAGGGAAATGGAAAAAAGCGATGGAAAAGAAAACGGGCCAGAAGTATGAAGTGATGAAACAGGTTATGGATGCGCTGGAAGAAATCCTGTGTTCCTATCAGGGCAGGGGGCACCAGTCGGTGTATATGGATCTGGATGCGCTTACGCTTCTGGCAAACCTCATTATGTATGGACAGATGAAAGTAGAAAAATACCAGTATGAATATGACAGCGATATTTGCATGGATGAAGAGGCTGTTAAGAGATACAGGGAGCTTGCCGTGCAGACCAGATGGCGCGTTGGGCAGGGGACGCAGATTGAACCGATACGGATGAATGCTTTGAAACAGTTTGCTGTCATGGGAGCGCCAGTCTATGACGGGCATATTTTTTATGCAGATACAGGCTGTATGCTGGTATGCGGGGAGATTCTGCCCTTTCAGATTTTCCAGCTATTTTCCAATAGGCCGGAAGTGAAGAAACTATATATTTTCCCATACCCGCTCCGGGAGGAAAAGGAGAAGCCGGCTTATTTTTCTTTTGAGCCTGCAGAACCGGCCCAGGAAGAAATGAAAAAATATTTGCAGGAGAAATGGGAAAAGGTATACCAGGCGGCGGAGAGTATAAGCAGAAACGTCATTCCGGATGTAAAGGGAAATGATTTTTAAGGCTGCCCGCTCTTTCTGCTGTAGTAACTGCTCCTTTTCTGATTTTAACTGTTTCATAGAGGGCATCTTGCCATCCACAGAATGTTCTGTCAGGAATTTCCGCACAGTCTCATAGAGGGTAATTTCTGCAACGTGTTCTTTTCTGAACTGCCCATTATTCTTAGCACTGCAAAACTCCCGGTAGACAAATTTATTCGCAAGGTACTGTCCGGTATAATGAATCTGCTCGTTAGTTGCCCGCAGCCTATCCTCAATGGATTTTAAATTTTTTCTGGAACTGGATGCTTGGTTCTTAATCTCCGCAAAGGAATCCTCCAGGGCATCCCTTGTATCATATCCATGCTCCTGTATATAAGCAACAGTCTTAGCCATCTCTTTCAGATTGGAAAGCTTTACCTTATTGGCGTAGGCGGCATTCCGTTGTGCCTTTACACAATCCTGCAAATTTACAACAAGACGTAAATCGGATTTGATAAACAGTATGGCAGTCGAATCTTCCTGTGTGGGATTGAATTGCAGGATTACAGGTGGTTTGAGTTTTGTATCGTATGCTTCTACATCAACCGTTTATTCTTTACTGTTTCTTTCCAGAGAATTTTCCGCAGAGAGCTTCAAAAGATAATCGACTTCATAGTAGGTGCCGAGCATCCTTTCGGTAATATACTTGTCACGGTCCGGATGGAGATAACTGAACCTGCCCCGGCTGACTTTGAATGCAATGCTGAATTTTTCTAAAAGTATCTGTTCAAATTCTTTAAGGTCATGTGCGGCCTTTGCAGCTTCGTCAATGGCAGCGCGAAGAAAATCTTTCTGCGTTTGAAATTCCGTTTTGCGCGGAGTAAGCCCCTCGGACTGTAGCGGCTTGTTACGTTTCTTAAGATTTTTCTCTCCCCGGCGCTTCGTATGGTATTCCTGTTCTGTCATTTTCCTTTTCGCAGGAGTAAGCAAATCTATCTGATGGAGATTTTCACGCAGGCTGTTGATGACGATATGCACATGGATGTTGCCGCTCCCGTTATGCCCATCCGTGTGGGTGCAGACAACTGTTTGATGGCCGGGGAGATTCTTTCTGGCAAATTCCATTCCAAGCTGTTGTGCCCGTTCCCCGGTCAATCCTCTTTCTTCTGCATCCTTCGGATTGAAGCTTATAATATAGTGGTGGGATTTGACATCATCATAATCTTGGTTTTTGTGATATTGGGCATTTAGTTCCCGGTACTCCACGTCAAAAGAGAACGGATCACAGTTGATGCCGTCCACATAATATTCCTTACGGGGAATCATGCGCCCGCTTTCATCCAGTATGGGTTTGCCTGTATACTCGTCATGCTGGAAGATCAGGTAGCGTTGTATTTCACTGTAGTCGGCATTCTTACTTGCTATATGTTTCAGTACCGGAATGCTAATGTTTACGGTGCGAAAGAAATTTATCGGATGACTGAGATACACTGGTTCAAAAATCGGAATGGAAGCTGGATTTCCATCAATGATTCAGATCGTTAAAGGCAGAGTATGATGAAATCCAGAATTTATTCCAGTTTAATTGAATCATGGCAAGATGCCCTCATGTGGAAGATATGCGAAATTATAATGTATTATGAAGGGAATGAAAACTACAAGGACAAGGTTTTGCTGATACATGGAAATTCGAATCAAATAGTGCCAGTTTCTTGTTCCGATTGCGCTGCCGAAGTATATAGGATATGGAGTATTATGTAATTGGCAAGGCATGGTTAACCGTTTCCTTATACACTAATCACCTGTATTTTTTGTCCGATAAGTTCGGAAACGGCAGCGTCATCTATCTTCTGGTCGGTGATGATCAGCTTGATCTGTTGGTTTATATTTAAGGGGACGACGCCGTGTTTATGGAATTTTTCACTTTCTGTGAGCACGACTACTTTCTCCGCTTGGCGTGCCATGTCTTTTACGGCCTGCGCGCGCATCTGGTCCCGGTTGGTGAAGCCTGTCTTTAGAGAGTAGCCGTCGATTCCGATAAAGAGCAGGTCAACACAGAAGTTTTCGGCGCACTGGCGTACCATGGGGCCCACAAGTACCTGTGCATCCTGCTGGTAGATGCCGCCTAAAAGGATCACCTGAAAATTGGATTTCCCGCGTATATAGCCGGCGATAAATGTGCTGTTGGTTATGATGGTCAAATCCTTTTTTGTGGCAGCCAAAGTGTCTGCGAGAAGAGCACAGCAGCTTCCGCTTTCAATCATCAGGGTATCCCCGTCGTTTACAAGTTCCGCGGCTTTTGCCGCGATCTTTTTTTTGCTTTCATAATGGTAGGCGATCCTTCCGCTGATATCATCCGTGCTTTTCAGCACGGCAAAGCCGTGCTCCCGCACGACCACGCCTTGGCTTTCCAATTCATCCAGGTCTTTTCGCACGGTGACCTGGGAGACGCCGAGTTTTTCAGCAAGGAGGGAGACTTCCATTTTATTTTCGTTTGTTAGCAATTCCAGAATCTGATTGGTTCTCTTTGCCATTGGATTACCTTGCCTGCGGTAGACGAGTGGTCTGCCTTTTCCTTTCATCAAATGTTTCCTTTCCCCAATATGCTCCACAATTTTGCCTAGCAGGAATTGTCTTCTGCTGCGCGAAATGTGTATGTAATTGGGAACCAAAACAAAATATACTGTTATTATAGCAGAAAACTTTTGAAAAGCAAGATTATAATTACGAATGAAAGTGATAACTTAAAATATGAAACAAAATCCTTGGATCAAAAGAACGCCCAGATTCCATGTCCGATCAATACCTGTCTGAAATCTTCCAGCTCTTCCTCATGCAGTGCGGGGACATCCGTGTAGGCATAGCTTTTATCCAGCATATCATATTTTTTCTCGCCAAACTGGTGGAAGGGGAGAAGCTGTACCTCTTTCGCATTCACTTCATGAAGTCTGTCAGCAAAACCCTCCGCGTCCGACAGGGCGTCGTTGTAGCCGGGAATGACCGGGAGTCTTGGAAGGGTGTCTTTGCCGGAGGCGATGGCCTGTCGCATATTTTCCAGAATCAGACGGTTTGATACGCCTGTCCCTTCTTTATGCTTATTTTCATCCCAGTGTTTGATATCAAATAAAAGCAGGTCGGCAAGGCCGGTTACCCGGCGGAAGGTCTCGGGGTTGGCGTAGCCGGTTGTCTCTATGGCGGTGTGGATATGGCGGTCTTTTAACGCCTGCAACAGGGAGAGAGCAAAGGCGGGCTGCATCAGCGCCTCACCGCCGGAGAGGGTGACGCCGCCGCCGCTTTCTTCATAGAAGGCTTCGTCCTGAAGGCACACATCCAGGATTTTGCTTACCGTTTTCGTTTCCCCTTCCGCTTTTAATGCCTGATTGGGGCAGCGGGAGATACAGGTCATACAGCCCAGACAGCGGCTTGTGTCGATGCGGGGTCTTTTTTCTTTATCATAATATAAAATTGCCTGGGCGGGACAGGCAGCAGCGCATCTTTTACAGCCGGTGCATTTGTCTTTGTCCCAAAGGATTTGAAGCCCTGTGTCCTGGCTTTCGGGATTTGCACACCATTTACAGTGCAAGGGGCAGCCTTTGAAGAAAACGACGGTGCGGATGCCCGGCCCGTCGTGAAGGCTGAATTTTTGAATGTTAAAGATCGTGCCCGTTTCAGATAAAATATGGCTCATAGCTTGCTTCCTTTCTTATATATCAGTCGTGTATTTTGTGAGTTGATTTTATCATGCTGCTCTTAAAATGTAAACAGAAAATTGCGAATGAAAGAAAATTTAATTTCTAATAAAAATATATTGACAAAAACGAGATACAAGGTTAATATAGAATTACAAATGGAACACAAACAAATTTCAAATAAAAGGATGAGCGAATATGAACAATCATTTTGGAGGATTGACAGAGCGGATGGAGAGCTTCCGCGAGGATCTTCTGAACGCAAAGCCTCAGGTATGCGTGGAGCGTGCGATGATCACGACACAGACTTATCGGGAAAACCAAGATCAGCCTCTAGCGATAAAACGTGCACTCATGCTGAAAAACGTTTTGGAACAGATGACTATATTTATCGAACCGCAGACTATGATCGCCGGAAATCAGGCGTCCACTAACCGCAGCGCGCCGATATTCCCGGAGTACGCCATGAAATGGGTGATTGATGAACTGGACAAATTTGAACACCGGGACGGGGATGTGTTCTATATTACGGAGGAGAACAAGCAGAAGCTTCGCGATATTGCTCCTTTCTGGGAACACAACACCCTTCTGGACAGGGGGCTGGCGGCCTTTCCTCCTCATTCTAAGCTGTATTATGATCTGGGAATTATTAAATCCGAGGGAAACATCACATCCGGCGATGCGCACTGTGCCGTGGATTACGGGCGGATGATGCAAGTCGGATTGAGGGATTATGAAAGACGGGCAAAGGAGAAGCTGGATGCCCTTGACTTGACGGATTATAAAAATATTCAGAAAAGCTATTTTTACCGTGCCATCCTGATTGTGGCGGAGGCGGTCAGAACCTTTGCCGGGCGTTACAGTGCGCTGGCAAATGAGATGGCGGCGGGGGAAGCTGACGGGGCAAGAAAAGAGGAACTTTTGGAGATGGGCCGTATTCTTTCCAAGGTGCCCTATGAGCCGGCAGAGAGTTTCCGGGAGGCGGTGCAGAGCCTTTGGCTGGTACATCTGGTACTGCAGATCGAGTCCAACGGGCACAGCCTTTCCTATGGGAGGATGGATCAATATCTGAATCCCTACTATGAGGCGGATTTGGAGAAAGGGCTGGTCACGGAGGAGGACGCCTGCGAGCTGATGTGCAACTTATGGCTGAAAACCTATACCATCAACAAGATCCGTTCCTGGAGCCATACCCAGTTTTCCGCAGGTTCGCCGCTGTACCAGAATGTCACGGTGGCGGGGCAGACCGCGGAGGGGAAGGACGCCACAAATCCCATGTCGTGGCTGATCTTAAAGAGCGTGGCAAAATGCCATCTGACCCAGCCGAACCTTACCGTCAGGTACCACAAGGGGCTTAGCGATGCGTTTATGAAAGAGTGTATTGAGGTGGTGAAATGCGGTTTCGGGATGCCCGCCTTCAACGATGACGAAGTGATTATCCCCAGCTTTATCGAAAAAGGGGTGAAGCCGGAGGACGCCTACAATTACAGCGCCATCGGCTGTGTGGAGACGGCCGTGCCAGGCAAGTGGGGCTACCGCTGCACGGGCATGAGCTTCTTGAACTTCCCGAAAGCCCTGCTGATTGCTATGAATGACGGGGTGGATCCGGCGTCTGGGACGAAGCTCTGCGAGGGGGTTGGCCATTTTAGGGATTTTACCAGTTTCGACCAGGTGCTTGCGTGCTGGGATAAGGTGATCCGGGAGATGTGCCGCCAGTGTACCATTATCGACGCCACCTGCGATATGGTTCTGGAGCACGATACGGCGGATATTCTCTGTTCCGCGCTCACCGATGACTGTATTGAGCGGGGACTGAATATGAAAGAGGGAGGCGCAGTCTACGATTTCATCAGCGACCTGCAGGTGGGTATCGCGAATCTGGCGGACAGCCTTGCGGCGATAAAGAAGGTGGTGTTTGAAGAAAAGAAAGTTACCCCGGCAGAGCTCTGGGAGGCGCTGCAGGCGGACTTTGCGGGTGAAAAGAATGAGAAGATCCGTATGCTTTTGCAGGAGGCGCCGAAGTACGGGAATGACGACGACTATGTGGATCGTCTGGTCGTTGATGCCTACAACGTATATATTGACGAGATGAAGAAATACCACAATACGAGGTACGGAAGAGGACCCATCGGCGGCGTATATTACGCAGGTACGTCTTCCATTTCCGCCAATGTCCCCCAGGGCGCGGGAACACTGGCGACGCCGGACGGCAGGAAGGCGGGGGAGCCGCTGGCGGAAGGGTGCTCGCCCAGTCACGCGGCGGACAAAAACGGCCCTACCGCAGTGTTTAAGAGTGTGTCAAAGCTGCCCACGGAGGAGATTACCGGCGGCGTGCTTTTAAACCAGAAAGTGACGCCGCAGATGCTGGCAAAGGAAGAGAACAGGCAGAAGCTGATTTCCCTGCTGCGGACATTCTTTAACAGGCTCCACGGGTATCATGTACAGTTCAATGTGGTCAGCAGAGAGACCCTGCTGGATGCACAAAAGCATCCGGAAAACCACAGGGACCTGATCGTGCGGGTGGCGGGGTACAGCGCGTTCTTCAACGTGTTGTCGAAGAAAACCCAGGACGACATTATCGAGCGGACGGAGCAGGTGTTATAGAGTGACAAAAGCGGATAACAGACAGGAAAAGGAGTGTAAAAACCATGAAGTTACTGATTGATGATGCTCACATAGATTTGATTAAGCGGATTTATGAATTTTATCCGGTAGACGGCGTAACGACCAACCCGACCATTCTCGCAAAAGGCGGAAGAAACCCTTATGAGGTATTGAAAGAAATCCGGACATTTATCGGGGAAGGAGCGCAGCTCCATGTTCAGGCGGTGTCAAGAGAAGCGGCGGGGATGGTGAAAGAGGCGAAGCGCATTGTGGCGGAGCTTGGGGAGAATACCTTTGTCAAGATACCATCGCTTCCGGAAGGTTTCAAGGCCATGAAGATGCTGCGGGAGGAGGGAATCCGGTTCACAGCGACAGCCGTCTACACGCCGATGCAGGCATTCCTTGCGGCAAAGTGCGGCGCTTCCTACACGGCTCCTTATATCAACCGGATTGACAATCTGGGATATAACGGCGTGCAGGTGGCGAAGAACATCCACGACATTTTCAGAAATAACAGGCTTGAAACGCAGGTGCTTGCCGCCAGCTTCAAAAACTCCCAGCAGCTTTTGGAGCTGTGCGAGTACGGGATCGGGGCTGCTACGGTTGCGCCGGAGGTAATCGAGGGGCTGGTGAAGAACCAGGCGGTCACGGCGGCTGTCGATGAGTTTATCAAGGATTTTGAGGGACTGACGGGCACCGGAAAAGATATGAGCAGCTGCTGAAGTCGGTACTGGCTTGGAAGGGACGGTATGGCTGACTTTGATACGGTGTGGGGAAATCGGTGCGGGACGCCTTATCTGTGTAGGATGTTTGCGGAGAAGAAGGGAAAAGATCCGGAGGAGGTGAACGGCGTCCAGGTTTTTGAGGCTGTAAACAAGCAGGATCCAGACGCGGTGGAATGTCTGCAGAAGTTTACTAAGGAGATCGCGGTTCAGCTTTTTAACTTGCAGACAGTGCTGGATCCGGAAAGATTTGCCATCGGGGGCGGTATCCATGTGATATCAGACACTTCATCGGTAAAGTATAAAAAGATTTCGCCAAGAGAGCGGGTATCATTTGCTTCACGACTTTCTAGCGACAGCATCATATACCGGGTAAAAACAACTGCCGTGTGTGCAGTCATTGCATCGTAGGATAATGAATTACATTCCTTACTTAGATTCAGGCAGAGATATTCCTTTCTCTTGTTACGGTTTCTTACATACACTACTTTTGCAGGAATGATTTTTTCATCCTTTACAACTTCGACTATGACAGAAAGCAGATATCTTGATCTGCCTCTTCTCTTTTTGTTTTTACTGTTGATGGAAATCAGTGACATATCTTCGCCGTTATAACGGAAGAACATTTTAGGTGTTTTCTTTATCATTCCTATTACGTCATAGCCGATTCCTTTTACGGAATGAAGAGTACTCGGTGATGTAAACCAACTGTCGAAAAGTACGTATTTTGCGGGAATTGCTGCAGTCTTAGCAGCTTTCAAAAGTTCCAGCATTGCAGTCGTACTTTTTTCCATGGAAAGCTGTCGGCGTTTATAGCCAGCAGTTCTCTTATCCACGATACTGGCTTCATTGATACGGTTCTTCTTGTTTTCAGAGGACAGCAGAATGCTGTTTA
>DLAA01000155.1:18207-20694 GCA_002493835.1 Lachnospiraceae bacterium UBA7060
ATGGTCGTATGCTTTTGCAAGAAGTTCTACCTTTTTTGAACGGTTACGTTCAAACATGGAATCATCTATGGTCAATACATTGACACGTCCTTCAGAATAAAACGGTATGATTGCTTCTTTGATGATGCGTGTGGATAAGTTTTATTGAAATCCCTTGATTTTATGGAATTTCCGTGATATCCTACTATATGTAAATAAGAGAAAAGTTCTTCGGGGCAGGGTGCAATTCCCTACCGGCGGTTACAGTCCGCGACCCGTTGCCGTGAAACGATAACGGTTGATTTGGTGAAATTCCAAAACCGACAGTATAGTCTGGATGAGAGAAGACAGGTAAAGTGACAAATGTGTCATATTTATCAGGCAAGAGTTTGTGCTGCATTTGCGGTACAGCGGCTGCTTAATGAAAATTAACCCCGGAGCGAAAGCTTCGGGGTTTTCGTGTGTCCGGTGGACACACTGGTATAAGCAGAGTCAGAAGAACTTTCCCAGAATTTTTAAGGAGCAGAAACGCTTCGGAAAGTGAGGAAAAGAAAAATGGGTAACGGATTATTGCAGAGTATTGCGGACAATGTGATTTTTGTGGCAGTTTGTGTGGGCGTGGCGGCTGCGCTGTTTGCGATCGCTTATGGGACGGAGAAGTATGTGCAGAAAAGAAATGAGGTGACGGAGCGGATTCTCACCACAAGAAAGATTACGATGATCGGTCTTTTTTCGGCACTTGCTGTGATCTTACATATGATGGACTTCCCGGTTCCGTTTTTAGCACCTGGATTCTATCAGCTGGATTTTTCTGAGATTCCGGCGTTGGTGGGAGCTTTCGCATTTGGTCCGGTGGCAGGTGTGATGATTGAGTTTTGCAAGATCCTTCTTAAGCTTGTCATCAAGGGTACCAGCACAGCATTTGTGGGAGATCTGGCAAACTTTGTGATTGGCTGCAGTCTGGTACTGCCTGCATCAATCATGTACATGTTCAAAAAGACGAAGAAGAGGGCGGTTGCTGCCTGTGTGGCGGGATCTCTGCTAATGACGGTGTTTGGATCGGCTTTTAATGGCGTTTACCTGCTGCCTGCTTTCTCAAAACTGTTTGGGATGCCCTTGGAGGCTATCATTGCCGCGGGTGCGGAGATCAACGGTAATATACATAATATTACAAGCTTTGTAATATTTGCGGTGGCACCCATGAACATTGTAAAGAGTGCGGCCGCATCGGGAGTCACTATGTTGATCTATAAGCCTTTGAGTCCGATTCTGAAAAATGCGAATCCTGTTATAGAGAGACGAAGCGCCGGCAAGATATCCAATTCCGGCAACGCCTGAGACGGCCTATAGATGAAAACCGCGAAAAGGGGCTGTTGCACTAATGATTGAAAAATCAATAGTCCGACAGCCCTTTTAAAGAGATTTTGAGACAATAACGGGATAAGGGTGTTGGTATCTGCCGGCTGCGGTCCCACTTCCAGCCATACGATGTATTTGAATCCCCATGCTGGACTTTGTATCCGGCTTTTAACTGTCCGTTCCCCATGCCATCTTCCTTCATCCTCATGAAAGCTGCATCCGGGTCTGTGTGCTGCATAATTATATAAAAAGGTATATTTCGGTGCATTTTTTAATATTCCAGTCTATCAAGATGTATCTATGATGCCAGTGTTTATGCGGGGTTTGGCCGCTTTTTTCTTTGCTTTGAAGAGGGATTTCCTGATTTTTTGTATGAAACTCTAAAGTCTTACAGAAAATAACCGATATTTATAATACAAGATATTGAGGTACAGGGAAGGAGGAATTCCGTATGCGTATCGAGGCTTATACACAGGTACAGCAGGTCTATGGCACAAAGAGCAGGGTCAAGACACAGAATACAGCGAAAAATGCGGGTTCTGATCGGATTCAAATCTCCAGCATCGGCAAGGATATTCAAACTGCAAAAAATGCGGTTGCTGCAGCCGAAGATATTAGAAGCGAACTTACAGCTCCTATCAAAGCGAGTATTGCGAACGGTACTTACAATGTGAGCGGAGAAAGTTTTGCAGAAAAGTTGATGAGGCAGTATGAGGAGATTGAAGGTCTATAACTGCAGTAAATCTAAAAAACAGATTAACTGCGGTAAATCCTGGGAAACGGATTAACTGCAGTAAATCTGAAAGACAGATTAACTGCGGTAAATCTGAAAAACAGATTAACTGCGGTAAATCCTAAAAAACGGATTAACCAAACAAGTCCTAGAAATAGGTTAACCACGGAAGGTGAGGTTTTGATGTGGCAAGTTTGATGGAGACTTTGATTGAGGTTTTGGAAAAAGAGAATCTGGAGTACAAAAACCTGTTAGATTTGTCCATGAAAAAAACACCTGTCATTGTGTCAGATGACGTTAAAGCTTTAGCAAAAATCACGGATGAGGAGCAATTAATCGTAAGCAGAATCAATCATCTGGATAATCAGAGAAATGAAGCTGTTAATGATATTGCGAACGTACTTAACAAGGATGTT
>DLAA01000022.1:0-29814 GCA_002493835.1 Lachnospiraceae bacterium UBA7060
AAAAATATAAAATATTTATTGAATAACCTTTCGGTCTCTGCTATAGTTCTATTTATAAAGCTATATGGAATGGCAGAATTGTAACTGTGAAATTGTACAGAGACGAGGGAGATAATTTTCCAAATTGTCTCAGAACGGAGGGTTAGGATGAAAAGGAACAGATCGGCGGTATGTGTCCTTGGCATTCTGTCGACGCTCGGTCTTACCGCCTGTGGTTCCGGGCAGGATATGGGTGCGGCGGACAGTGTAGAGTCAGATGCAGAGACAGAAAATGAGACAGCTAAACAGCCTGAAAAATTGGATTTTACGGTAAATTATGATGGGATTGCGACAGCGAAAATTGAGGCGGGTGTCAGTGTTCATGACCCTTCCATTGTGAAGGCAGACGGAAAATATTATATTTTCGGGTCTCATATGTCTACAGCTGTGTCGGATGATCTGAGAACTTGGACATCTCTGGGCGACGGTTATAAGGTCAAGGATCAGATCTACTATGAATTGATGGGAAATGATAAGGCATTCGCCTATGCTGGAAGCAAGAAAAGTCTGATTCCTACAGATGATAGAGGGTGGCATGTCTGGGCACCGGATGTTATTTATAATGAAGAGACAGGGCTGTATTATCTTTATTTTTGTACGACTTCCACATGGAATGCTTCAAATCTCTGTTATGCTGTGAGTGAAGGGATTGAAGGCCCCTATGAATGGCAGGGCGCGCTGATTTATTCCGGTTTTGCATTAGAATCTTTAGATGCTACAGATGTGACGGAATATATTGATCGAGATATTGCCAAAGATAGATACATAAAAAAGAGTAACGAGTATAATTTTAACAAATATCCAAATGCGATTGATCCCACAGTTCTTTTCGATGAGGAGGGCAGGCTGTGGATGGTCTATGGATCCTGGTCGGGTGGTATGTACCTTCTTGAGCTTGATAAGACCACCGGGCAGGTGATTCATCCGGAGGAGGATGAGGCGAATCGTATAGATCCTTACTTTGGAAAGAGGCTTCTCGGTGGAAACCACAGCTCTATCGAGGCTCCCTATATTTTGTATGATGAGAAGAGCGGTTATTATTATCTCTTTGTTTCTTACGGGGGGCTGGCGAGAGAGGGCGGTTATCAGATTCGAGTATTCCGCTCGGAGACAATAGACGGTGACTATGTGGATATGAATGGAAAATTTCCTTTGGATACGGAGAATCCCGAGCATTATTCCTATGGATTGAAGCTGTCGGGGAATTATTTTCTGCCAAGCCTTGAGATGGCTTATATGGCTACAGGACATAACTCCGCATTCATCGATGATGATGGGAAAAAATATATTGTAAATCACACCCGTTTTGATAATAAGACCGAGGAGCATGAGCCCAGAGTGCATCAGTTTCTTGTAAATGAGGAGGGATGGCCCTGTATGCTTCCCTATGCGACGGATGGGGAGACTGTCTCCGAGAGCGGCTATGAGATGGCTGATGTGTCGGGCCGATATTATGTGATCAATCAAGGCACTGCCATTGATGCAAAGATCGCGCAGCCTTTCATTTTGTATCTGGATGAAAGTGGTAAGGTCTATGGAGATGGCGTGGAAGGCAGTTGGGAAATGAGAAATAACACATGCTATATGAAAGTGACTTACGGGGGTGTGGATTATAGCGGCGTATTTTGTCAGATGAATGATGAGGCAGGCACTCGGGTTATGACTTTCAGTGCCGTGGGGAGCAATGAGAGCGTCTGGGGAGTAAAGTATGGAGGATGATGCCTGACACAGTGAAATAGAGAACGTAAAAGAACGCCTGCGGAAAATTCTACAGGCGTTCTTGGTGTACTCGGCGGACATAAGTGTATAGTCAGAGTAAACAGTAATTTATTCTTCCTCCTCCATGGGAGCGTAGTGGATATTTACTTTAATATCCTGTCCATAATTTCCGAAGGTCTTGCCGAAGATGGTAAGTCCTCCCACGTGCTCCGCGTCATCATCTACTGCAAGGCGGAATCGCAGGCTGCTGCGATAATCCAGATGGAAACTGTCGATAGTTACATCAGAGATTTTGAGACCATCTATAAAGGTACCTTTTCTGTTGATGACCAGAAGTTTTAAGAGTCCATATTGGTTCCAGTTTGGAAACCACCAATCCGGTGTAAAGAGCCCCCGGGAATCTCCAAAGTCTCCGGGCGAAAGCCAATTTCCAACACATACGTCATTTAAATAAAAAGAGATATCGGAAGGCCATACATTATTGACTCCAGGTGCTTCAGAACTCAATTCCACAGAGATTGTAAGCTGCGTAATTTTCTGAAAGCTGGGAATGAAGTTGGGAATGTTGTATTCCACAAAACCTTTCGTGAACCAGAGAATATCAGCGCTGTAACGATCCGGATGATCGAAGTAGCGAGCATCATCCACTTCGCCGATGATAGCTTTGTCAGAAGCCAGTCCGCAAGTAGGGCAGACCCGATAGACAGAGTAATGTCCGATCTTCAGATCTGTGCTGTAGACATTCAGGATGTCTTCCTGACGTTCCAGATCGATGAGAATTTTATCTAGGTGGACGGAACAGATCTTTTGGTTACCATGGCCGGCGGATTCGCTGGAAATAGAGATCAGTCCGCAGCTTTCTAATTTCTTGATATGGCTGGTCAGGGCGCCGTTTGTGATATTAAGGCGGGTAGCCAGTTCATTCATGCTCATGCTGTTGTTATCCAGAAGGATGTTTAAAATTTCGATTCTGACGTCAGAACCCAGCGCCTTAAAAATATCAAGGCCTTCTTTGAGGGAAGTGATGTGCAGCACGGTTTATTCCTCCAAATTGATTTATGTTTTATAAAATACGATAGTTAACGACATTAAAAATTTCGCTTTCAGCCTTGCAGAAGCTTCCGTATATGGCTCCGGCAGGAGCAGGGAACAGAAATTTGTTATGGCATTTACTTTAAATTAACTGTATGGATAATAAAATTATAAACATAAAAACCGGTTTCGTCAATTATGTCTAAAAAAATTGTGTAAACAAATATAATAAAAAATAAATTATTTTACAATAACAGAAAACAGAAAATGCGCCCGCAATGAGCGCTTTCTCTGTTATGATTTGCAAATATACAAAATATACTTACTTTTGGTTTACTTCATCAAATATTCGCACAAGCTTATCTTCTGGTTCCTTTGTTGTGAGGGATACAAGCACATTGACAATAAGAGCGATGGCGAACGCCGGAAGCAGTTCATAAATAGCAAAAGCGCCGCCGAGCTTTGCAATGCCATATTTCCAGATAAAAACCATAATACCGCCTGTAATCATGCCGGCAAGTGCTCCCTGTTTGTTGGAACGTCTCCAGAATAGTGCCAGAAGAACAACCGGACCAAAGGCGGCGCCGAAACCTGCCCAGGCAAAGGAGACAATACCAAAGATGGAGCTGTCAGGATTTTGAGCGATGAAGACAGCGATCAGGGAGATGACAATGACAGTGATCCTTGCGATTCGCAGGGAGGTTTTGGTGTCAAGTTTTTTCTTCCCGAAATCCTGGATCAGGTTTTGGGAGATACTGGATGCCGCTGCAAGGAGCTGAGAGTCTGCGGTGGACATGGTTGCCGCCAGAATGCCTGCAAGGATAACACCTGCAATTAACGCGGGAAGTATGCCATAGCTGCTCAGGACAGAGGCAATCTGAATGATGACTGTCTCGGAGTTGCTGCCTTCCAGGACTGGAATGATGCCTGCCTGGGAGAGCGCATAGCCGATTACGCCGATCAGCACAGCGATGGCCATGGAAATCACTACCCATACAGAAGCAATTCTTCTGGAAAGTTTCAGCTTATTTTCATCTTCGATGGCCATGAAACGGAGTAAAATATGAGGCATACCAAAGTAGCCAAGTCCCCAGGCAAGCATGGATGCAATCATGAGAGGCGTGTATGGGGAAGCCGTGTTTGCAGCCGGAGAATAAGTCTGAACCAAACTCAAATATCCGGGTAAAGCTTTTACGCTGTTCAATACGTTGTCGAAGCCGCCTGTCGTGACAGCACCGAAGCCTACTACGATGAGCAGGGCGATGCTCATCGTGAAGCTCTGAATCAGGTCGGTTGTACTCACAGCAAGAAATCCGCCAAGAGTACAGTAGATTACGATGACAGCTGCGCTGAGAAGCATGGCGACTATATAATTCATGCCAAAGAGGGTACTGAAAAGCTTTCCACAGGCTGCAAAACCGGAGGCCGTATAGGGCACAAAAAATACCACGATAATCAATGCGGCGATACAGGTTAGATAGTGCTTGTCATCGCCGTATCTTTTTGAGAAAAATTCTGGGATGGTAAAGGAACCGATTCTGCTGGAATAGCGGCGGATTCGTTTGGAGACAAGCAGCCAGTTCAGATAAGTGCCGATGGCAAGGCCAATGGCTGTCCAGCCCACTTCTGCGAGTCCTGATATGTAAGCCAGGCCTGGCAGTCCCATCAAGAGATAACTGCTCATGTCAGATGCTTCCGCGCTCATAGCTGTGACCAGCGGGCCAAGTTTGCGGCCGCCCAGATAAAATTCTGCGGCTTGTGTATTCTTTTTTGAGAAAACGATACCGATATAGATCATCACACCGAGATAGGCGATGATTGCAAGGATAATATAAATCTGTGATGTCATAATTTTCTCCATTTCTGCGCTGCTTTTTGCGCATATCGAGTTTGTGGCAAGCAACGCGCAGACACAAATCTCGTGATTGAAAATTTTAATTTTCAATCTATCCTCCTCATTTTATGGCATTCTTTTAATCTTTTGCTATTATAGCGGGTTTACCAAAAATACGCAATAAAAAGTGAGATAAAACCTTTGTAAAGGGCATATTCTATTGATTTTATAGGGAAAATAGCATATAATGTCATTATCTGCACTGCATTTTTTCGTGAAAATGTACAGTGAGTAATGAGAGAAGGAGAAGGATAATGGATAAGATGAGTGCAAAAGCCCGTTTTGAGGAGCTGTGTCGCAATGCGGTGGCCGAGCAGGAAAAGTTCCTGATGGATATACTTGCAGAGAACAAAGATACGGAGTATGGAAGGCTATTTGGCTTTGAGGACATTCATTCCATAGAAGAGTATCAGAAGGAGCTGCCTATCACATTTCATTATGATTATGAGGCGATTATTGAACGTCAGGTTGATGGGGAAGAGGGACTTATCACAGCAAAGGAGCCGGTGTATTACTGTATCAGTTCTGGGAACACGGAATCTCCGAGGTATTTGCCGATTATAGAAGAAGATCTGGTAAGACAGAAATTTTACTGGAATGATTTGATTCGGGAGACGATTATGAATCAAATACCGGAGGCCGAGGAAGAGGAGCTGTTTGGCAGGATCTTTGAGACGGGGGATTTTCGTCGGGATTATATGCCGGATGGTACCATGTGCGGCGTTCGAGCAGGAGCACTGTATCATTATCTGGATGAGAAGAAGGAATTAAATGTCAGCTGTTATACGGCGCCTGAGGAGGTGCTTTTCCCCAGCGGCAAGCCGGAGGATTTGTTATATGTAAAATTGCGTTTTGCTCTGGCATGCAGGGATGTAACAGCGATTCATGGTGTTTTCGTGAACCGTGTAGTGGGAATGTTCCGCTACGTATTGAATCACTGGGATGCTCTTTTGACCGATATCGGAACAGGAGAGATCAGTGATTGCTTCTCGCTAAGTCATGAATGGAAAAAGTACCTGAAAGAGAACCTTCCGGCGGATCCCGGGAGGGCGAGGGAACTTCGTTCAATTCCGACAGACGATCTGGAAAATGGATTGGTCAAGAAAATATGGCCCAATATCCGTTATGCCCGACTGATTGGCGGTAGTATGTTTACACCCTATATGGACAAACTGAGAGTGTATATGGCCGATTTACCGATTCACCATTTTACATATGCGGCTTCGGAAGGGTGCTTTGGCATTGCCAGAAGCATCAACGAGGAGGATGCGTTTTATGTGCTGCTTCCGGATACTGGTTTTTATGAATTCCTTTCGGAGACAGGAAAGGGTGAGAAGCCTGTTACTATTAGCAATGTGGAAGTGGGTATGAAGTATGAGCTTTTGGTTACCACTCTTTCTGGAGCATATCGGTATGCCATAGGCGATGTGGTGGAGGTAGTAGGTTTTGAAGGGCAGGCACCGATTGTTCGGGTTTGTTATCGAAAGAGCCAGATGATCAATGTCGCCGATGAAAAGATGAATGTGCGTCAGCTGGAGACAGCTATGCGAAAGTTTCAAAGAAGGACAAAATGCACAGCAGAAGGCTATTGTGTGGATGGGGATTACGTTAAGCGTACACCGCGCTATATCCTTTATTTGGAACTTGCGGAAGGAGAACTTCCGGAGGATGCGGAGGAATTGCTGGACGAGTGCTTGATGGAAAGTTGTTCTGGTTATAAGAGAGACCGGGAGCTGGCAGAGCTTGACAGGGTGAAGATTCAACTGATCCCTAAGGGAGGGTTTAAATCTTACGGTAGATTTATGGCCAGGCTCGGACAGCGAAAGGAACAGGATAAGCCTTTGCATGTCTTGGTGACAGATGTACAGAGGGCTTTTTTTGGCGGTGCGCTTATTGAATGAGCGTGTCTGCAGTTAGTTTAGTGCGAGATAGGAAAAGGATATGAGCGATAGGATCAGGCTGCCAGAGGCGTTTGCGGAGAGGATGCGGCGTCTTTTGGGCAGTGAATATGAGGCTTTTGAGGCAGGTTATGAACTGGGGAGGCAGTGTGGACTCAGGCGTAATCTTTTGAAAGGCACGGAGGAAGACTTTATTAGGACGATGCCCTTCCCGCTGGAACGAATTTCCTGGGCGCGGGAAGGGTATTATTATGATGCCGGGGTTCAGCCGGGAAGACATGTGTTTCATGAGGCGGGGGCCTATTATATTCAGGAGCCATCCGCTATGGCTGCGGTGGAAGTACTTGATCCCAGACCGGGAGAGAGGATTTTGGACCTTTGTGCTGCGCCGGGCGGAAAGACAACCCAGATAGCCGGCAGGATGTTGGGACAGGGTCTCTTGGTGGCTAACGAGGTGATTGGCGAGCGAGCGAAGATTCTCTCCCAGAATGTGGAACGCATGGGTGTTTCTAACTGTGTGGTCTGTAGCGAGAGACCAGAGCGCATGGCAGAATTTTTTCCGATGTTCTTTGACAGAATTTTGGTGGATGCACCTTGTTCGGGGGAAGGAATGTTTCGAAAGGAAGAGGCTGCCAGAGGAGAATGGAGCCTTGAAAATGTACGGATGTGTGCTGATAGACAGGCGCTCATTTTGGAGGAAGCGGCAAAAATGTTAAAACCAGGAGGCGTTCTGGTTTATTCCACCTGTACTTTTTCTCCGGAAGAAAATGAGGGGACGGTCAGTACCTTTTTACAAAAACATGGAGCCTGCTATATAGAAGAAACAGGTTTGGAGAAACAGTTTTCGCCTGGGCGTGCTGATTGGATTCAGTATCCTGCGGCAGGTATCGAACATACCCTGCGGCTGTGGCCGCATCTCCTGCGAGGGGAGGGACATTATGTGGCCAGACTGCGCAAGGGTTCAGATGGAGAAAGAAGAGAAAGAGAGAGTTTGAAGAAGGGGATAAGAGAGTCAAGGGCTGATAAAAAGTTATGGAAACAAATGGAAGAAGTTATGACGGAGGAGCTGGGAATTGGAGACAGGTGGAAAGAGGAACATGCTGGGTATGTGATGCGGTTTGGAGAGCAGATTTATATGATGCCGAAGGATATGATTTCTCTGACAGGGATGAGAGTTCTGCGGCCGGGACTGCAGCTTTTTACTGAGAAGAAAAACCGTTTTGAACCTGCCCACGCGCTGGCTCTTTCCATGCATTCCGGGGATATGGATAGATGTGTGGAACTTGATAATCAGGAAGTGCTGGCTTATTTGCGGGGAGAGAGTCTCAGTTCAAGAGGGCAGAAAGGATGGATTGTTTTGAGCTGGAAGGGGTATCCAGTAGGGTTTGGGAAGGCTTCAGGAGGACAAATTAAAAATCATTATCCGAAGGGACTTCGTAAATCTTTATAATATCTTAAAATTGATTTATGGGGTTGTCAAATGAATATGCCTGACATATACTAGATATAGGTTTTTACAGAAGATAAACTACTTTATTGTGTGTATAGGGAGTTCTTTCGATGCTTTTTTCCAGCGTGGGATTTCTGTTCCGGTTTTTGCCGGTTTTTATGATAATTTATTTGGTGTTTCCAGGATATCGTAATCTGATACTTTTGTTGGGGAGTCTGATTTTCTATGGAGTGGGAGAACCGTATTTCGTTCTGCTGCTTCTTTTGTCTATCCTGATAAACTATGGATTTAGTTGTTATATGTTTTGGGAGCCTAAGTCTCCTCAGTCGGATCGTAAGAAAAAGGCTAAAAGACGTCGAAAAAGAGCATTGGTTTTGGCGGTTGTGTTTGATCTGGCTGTGCTTTTTGTATTCAAGTATTGGGATTTTATGGCCGGGAGCGTTAATGCTCTTGCAGGAAAGCCTTTTTTTCCACTGCTTTCACTGACGCTGCCGCTTGGCATCAGCTTTTATACTTTTCAGATGCTGTCCTATCAGATTGACCGCTACCGGGGAACAGTGAAGGAACAGGCGGATTTTCTTTCTTTTGCGGCCTATGTTTGTATGTTTCCACAGCTCATTGCGGGCCCGATTGTGCGTTACGAAGAGGTGTCAGCGCGGATGGCAAACAGAAGGGTGAGAATTCGGGATTTAGAGAATGGGTTTAAACTGTTTATTTGGGGACTTGGTCTTAAGGTACTTCTGGCAAATCAGATTGGCACTCTTTGGAATTTGATTATGACGGCAGGGGCAGGGAGACTCCATGTGCTGGTGGCATGGCTTGGCGCTTTTGCCTATTCATTTCAAATTTATTTTGACTTTTGGGGATATTCTGTAATGGCGATGGGGCTTGGCAAAATGCTTGGATTTTCAATCCCCCGCAATTTTGACAATCCTTATGTTTCCTGTTCCGTCTCGGAGTTTTGGAGAAGGTGGCATATTACGCTGGGAAGCTGGTTTAGGGAGTATGTATACTTTCCTCTCGGAGGAAGCCGCAAAGGACATGTGAAAACGATTCGGAATCTTTTCATCGTTTGGGCGCTTACGGGACTTTGGCATGGCGCTGACTGGAATTTCGTACTCTGGGGCGTCGCACTCTTTGTGTTGATTGCCCTGGAAAAGACGGGGTTTGGGAAATGGTTAGAGAGTAGAAGAGTTGTAGGACATATTTATCTTTTGCTCATCATTCCGGCTACCTGGGTGATTTTTGCTATTACAGACATGGGACAGCTTACCGGTTTTATGGGTAATCTGGCGGGATACCATCAAGGGGAAATTTTGGTGGGAATGACACAGTTTTGGCGATATTTGAAGGAATATGGAGGACTTTTAATAGCTTGCGTTATTTTTATAACACCCCTGCCCGGAAAACTTTATTGGAAATGGAAAGACCGTTGGTTTCTCGTACTGCCTTTGCTTGGAATATTTTGGTGGTCTGTATATGAGATTGTTACAGGGAGTAATAATCCGTTTTTGTATTTTAGATTTTGACGTGTAAGTGAGGCATGAAATGAATAAAAATAAAATAAAAACCTTTTTGGAAATTATTTATAATTGTCCTGTGCTTTTGCTTGTTCTTATAACAAGCCTGGTGATATTACCTTTCTCTGATGAAATCAATATCCTTGGAATAGATAAAACTGTGGCGGCCGCTTGCTTTCAGAAGGAAGACAAACAGACACGGGAAGAGAAGAATAACGATTTGAATGAAATCGTTGAACCGGATATGGACAAGTTAAATACCGATCAGGAAGAAACGGACCGGCAGATAGTTGAAAAGGATAAAAATCCCCAAACTAATCAAAATGCAGGAATACGCAAGGACGAAAATGATGATATAGAGAAAGATAATAATCAAAAAAATGATATAGAAGGAATGGAAGATACTGGGAAATGGGGAAAAAGTGCTCACGGAACCACTGAATTTGTGAAATATGATCCGATTAGTACAGATTCTCGATATTATTCAGATGCAGGAAAAGTTGCATTGACTACGACCTATGATTACGTCATGGAGAACGAGAGTTATTTTAATGATGCCGCTTTTTTGGGAGATTCCCGAACTTTGGGAATCTCAGATTATGCGGGATTGGATGGAGCGGACTTTTACTGTGACAATGGGATGACCATTTACAAGATTTTGGAAGATAATGGGGTGACATATCAGAAGACCGGAGAAAAAGTGGATATGAAAGAAGTTCTGCAGGAAAAGCAATATGGCAAAATTTATATTATGCTCGGCATGAATGAGCTGGGTTATGGCAATACGCCTATGTATCTGAAACAGTATCTGAAGGTGATACGTCAGATCAAGGAGTGGCAGCCAGGTGTTATTATTTATGTGATGGGAAATCTTCATGTCAGTCGTGAGAAGAATAATATGGAAACAGAATTCAATAATATAAATATCAACGATAAGAATGTGGCTTCGGCCAGACTTGCTAATGGCAGGGATGTCTTTTATTTGGACTGCAATCCTCTGTTTACTGACGAGGAGGGGTATTTACAGGAGGAACTCACCTTTGACGGGGTGCATCTTTATGCGCAGCACTATGATAAGTGGCGGGAATTTCTCTTCTCCCATGGTGTGGAGAGAGGGGATGAGGAGAAGAAAACGGCGACAGCACAGGGAGGTAACGGAGATGGAGGGTCTGCGGCTGAATAAATATCTAGCTTCCTGCGGTCTGTGTTCCAGGCGGGATGCGGATAAAATGATTGAGAGGGGAGAAGTCCGTGTGAACGGGGAGAGGGCCTGCCAAGGCATGAGAGTGGGCTCTGGTGATCTGGTAGAGGTTCATGGAAAAGCAGTATGCGTTCCGGCAGAAAAAGCAATTCTTGCATACTATAAACCGGCCGGTGTGGTCTGTACAGAGCGCGATGTGCATGCGGACAAGATTGTGACAAAGGAGATCGGTTATCATAAACGTGTGACCTATGCAGGACGTTTGGACAAGGATTCCGAGGGGCTTCTTCTGCTTACTGACGATGGGAATCTAATAGATGCCATGATGCGGGGAAAGAATGGTCATGAAAAAGAATATATTGTAAGGGCAGACAAAAAATGGGAGGATGCGGCGATACAACATATGCGTGAGGGTGTATATCTGGATGAACTAAAGCAGACTACCCGCCCTTGCGAGATCGAGCGGATTGGTGATAAAACGCTCAGAATAGTGCTGACGCAGGGTTTGAATAGACAGATCAGACGTATGTGCGAGTCTCAGGGATATCGAGTAAAAAGTTTAAAGAGAACGCGTGTTATAAATATAGAATTGGGGAAGTTGAAGCCGGGTGAATACCGTGAGCTGGAAAAAGAGGAGCGAGCGGAGTTGTACCGGCTTTGTGGCTTTACAATAAGACAGGAAAATGGCAGGTATTGAAATGGCAGAAAATAGAATGGATCGTATGCGGGAGCTTGTTTTCCTTTTAAATAAAGCTTCCAAGGCTTACTATGCTGAAGATGCAGAGATTATGTCGAATCTTGAGTACGACAGGCTGTATGATGAATTGGAAGGACTTGAGAAAGAGCTGGGGATCACCCTTGCAGAAAGTCCCACTGTGCAGGTGGGCTATGAGGCGGTGGAGGAGCTGCCAAAGGAACGGCATGAGACGCCTATGCTTTCTCTTGCAAAGACAAAGAGCAGGGAGGAGCTTCGGGAGTGGCTGAATGGCAAAGAGGCGCTGCTGTCCTGGAAGCTGGATGGGCTGACGATTGTTCTGACTTATGTGGATGGGAAACTGCAAAAGGCGGTTACCCGGGGAAATGGTGAGGTGGGTGAGGTCATCACTAACAATGCCAGAGTGTTCCGCAATCTTCCGCTGAACATTCCCTATCGGGGAGAATTGATATTGCGGGGCGAAGCCGTAATCACCTATAGCGATTTTGAGAGAATTAACAGGGAGATCGATGATACACAGGCGAAGTACAAAAATCCCAGAAATCTTTGCAGCGGCAGTGTCAGGCAGCTTGACAATCAGGTTACGGCGGGTAGAAGTGTGCGTTTTTATGCCTTTTGCCTAGTGAAGGCGGATGTGGATTTTCACAATGCACGTACAGAGCAGTTTGCTTTTTTGACGAAGCAGGGTTTTGATGTGGTGGAGTACCGTCTTGTCACACCGGACAATATAATAGATAACATAGGTTATTTTGAAGAAAAAATTAAAAACTTTGATGTGCCTTCTGACGGACTTGTCCTTGCTTATGAGGATATGGCCTACGGGGCCTCCCTAGGCAGGACTGCGAAGTTTCCCAGAGATTCTATAGCCTTCAAGTGGGCGGATGAACTGCGTGAGACGACGCTTATGGAGATAGAATGGAGCGCCAGCCGCACGGGGTTGATTAATCCGGTGGCGGTTTTTGAACCAGTGGAGCTGGAGGGAACCACTGTGAGCCGGGCGTCTGTGCATAATATTAGCATTTTGCGGGGACTAAAATTGGGGATTGGAGATCGGATTACTGTGTATAAGGCGAACATGATCATACCCCAGATTGCGGAAAATCTGACGATGAGCGACACGTTGGAAATTCCGGAGCGATGTCCCGTCTGTGGTCAGTCCACTCGGATTAGACAGGTGAATGATGTGCAGTCTCTCTATTGCGATAATCCTCAGTGTGATGCGAAGAAAATTAAATCCTTTACACTTTTGGTGAGCCGGGATGCCCTGAATGTGGATGGTCTTTCAGAGTCTACCCTGGAAAAGTTTTTGGCCAAGGGGTTTTTGCATGAGTTTGCAGATCTGTTCCGATTGGAGCGTTACCGGGAGGAGATTACGGAAATGGACGGTTTTGGAGAGAAGTCTTACCAAAACCTTTCTGAAAGCCTTGCCAGAGCGAGGAAAACTACGCTGCCGCGTCTTATTTACGGATTGGGGATTGAGAATGTGGGAGCAGCTAACGCCAAGATGCTGTGCAGATATTTCCATTATGATTTGCAGGCGATGCGGGAGGCATCCACAGAGGAGCTTTCTGAGATTGATGGCGTGGGTGGAGTGATAGCTCAAAGTATCCACGATTTTTTTCATGAGGAGAAAGCCATGGAACAGCTGGAAAATTTGCTGAGGGAGGTGGAGATCGAGGCGGAGGATGCACAGGAAATGGAACAGACCTTGTCTGGTATGAGCTTTGTGATTACTGGAAGCCTGATGCATTTTGAAAATCGGAACGCTATGAAGGAGGAAATTGAGAAGCGAGGCGGCAAGGTGACAGGCAGTGTGACAGGAAAGACAGTCTGTCTGATCAACAATGATACCACATCCCAGTCATCCAAAAATAAGAAGGCGAAAGAGCTGGGAGTACGAATTTTGTCTGAGGAGAATTTTATGGAAGAGTATCTGCAATAAAGAGATGTCAAATTGTGCATTATTTGTGAACTTTACTTTAACTATTTCTTTTAACGCGCAGATGTGTTAAATTAATTTCTTGGAAGATAAAAATATGTCAGAAAGAGGGAACACACCATGGAAAAGAAAAAATCTGCCACGATGGATGAGAACACCAATGTGAGTAAGAGTAAGGCAAAACGGGAAGCGCGCAAAAAGCAGGTCCGGAAGGAGAAAAGAGATGCCAATGCCGCTAGAATAGCGGGTATTGCAGTGACGGCGGTTGTTGTGCTGGGGCTTGTGTTTGTAGTGGGAAGACAGCTGTATATTATGGCAATCCGTACGACGCCTGGTACAGATTACAGCGCAGGACTTACAGACGATGGCAGGATTGAGAATGCAGATATGACGAAAATGGTCGATCTAGCCGATTACAGAAATATTTCAGTGCCGGCGGATGAGGTTGAAGCTGCGACGGAAGAAGTTGATGAGGAGATTCAATCCACATTGGAATCATATAAAGAGCTAAGCACGGATGAACAGCTGGAAATTGCCGATGGAGATGAAATAAATATTGACTATGTGGGAACAGTTGACGGTATTGAGTTCGAAGGTGGTAACAGCGGTGGAGAGGGCTATGATCTGACTATTGGATCGGGGTCTTTCGTAGATGATTTTGAACAGCAGTTGATTGGACATAAACCAGGTGAGGAAGTGACGGTGGAGGTTACTTTCCCGGATGATTACAACGAGGAAATGGCCGGAAAAGATGCAGTTTTTGCGGTTACTATTAACGGTATTATGGTGACACCGGAACTTACAGATGCTTTTGTGGCTGAAAATCTGGCGGATACGGAGAATGTATCTACAGCGGCGGAGTATCGTGCCAAAGTGGAAAATGATTTTTATCAGGAACATCTTCAGGAATATTTGACTTCCTATGTTTTGGAGAACTCTACGGTAAATACGTATCCAAGGAACTATGTCAAAGCGACGAAGTCTATTCTGAAAAATAGCGATAATAACTCTGGTATGGAGATGGAAGACGAAATTGCTTATGAGAAGGAACTCACACAGCGTGCCGAGGAAACGGTAAAGGAGGCAATGGTTTATCAGGCTGTCTTTGAGGATGCGGGACTTTCATTTGATGCGGAAGCATATTATAGCGGGCAGGTTGAAGAAATGGGCGAACAGTATGCAAATATGTATGGAGCTGGTTATTTGGCGCAGAGTGAATTAAGACGGATGGCAATTGATTATCTGGTAGGATTGTATCAGTGACCAAATAGGGTCGTATTTGGATAAAGAGCAGCTGCAACAGGGCTGGGACACTCTCTACAATTAAGAGAAGTTGTCCCGGCTTTTTTTTGCTTTTGTTAGATTTTCGTTTTACTTTATGTAAAATTGGAAAAAAATAATACTGCTGAAACGAAGGATCTTACTGTTTCGGCGGGAAGGAGGAAGGAATATGGCAGATGTGTATGGCTATGTGCGTGTCAGCAGCCGTGACCAAAACGAGGACAGACAGATGATTGCTCTGCGGGAACTGTCAGTTTCAGAAAAAAATATCTTTGTAGACAAGCAGTCAGGAAAGGATTTTGATCGTCCGGCGTATAAGCGTCTGCTGCGGCGTATGAAAAAGAACGACCTGCTCTATATAAAAAGCATAGACCGGCTGGGGCGTAACTATGGAGAGATTCTGGAGCAATGGCAGATCCTCACCAAGGAAAAAGAGATTGACATCGTAGTACTGGATATGCCGCTTTTAGATACCCGCAGGGGAAAAGACTTGATGGGCATGTTCTTAAGCGATATCGTACTGCAAGTACTGTCTTTTGTGGCGGAAAACGAGCGGTCGAATATCAGGCAGCGTCAGGCGGAAGGAATCGCAGCGGCGAAAGCGAGAGGTGTGAGGTTCGGACGCCCGGCCATTCCCTATCCGGACAATTTCGGTGAAGTACACAGGGAATGGAGAAACAAAAAAATAACACTTCGCCAGGCAGCGGACGCCTGTGAAATGTCAGTCGGGACATTCTATGGGAAAGCCAGAAAATTTGAGAGCTGCAATTAAGTAAAGCTGAGTTTGTAAATGTGTACTTTTGCAAAAACTTACATATCTTCTTTAACAATTTATTAGTCTATCACAAAAACAATGATTGTTCAATTGTTTTTTTCTTTTTCACGGTATTTTGAGTCATTTCCACGATATTCGCCCGTTTTTTTCCAGAATTCATTTGCCAAAAAGTTTTATGCAAAAGTACACATTTTAAAAATACATCGAAATGTTGTATGGGAGACAAAATGATGGCAGCGGATTATGCAGTCGTTGTGGTGACACATAACAGGCTGGAACTTTTGAAGGAATGTCTGGAGCAGGTTGAGGGTCAGACGTTTCCACCAAAGAAAATCATTGTAGTGAACAATGCGTCCACGGATGGTACTGCAGAGTATTTGCAAAAATGCAAAGCAAATAAGTTGTGTTATCAAATTATTGCTTGTGTGGAGAATTTGGGCGGCGCAGGAGGATTTGAGAAAGGAATACAGACGGCGGCTGAGGTAAAGACAGATTGTGTTTTGATGATCGACGACGATGCGATTCCGGAAAAGAATTATATGGAAAAAATCATGGAGGCAAGGCAGCGTTACCCGGCTTATCAGGCCTTTGCGGGTACTGTGATGTCAGCTGGCAGAATAGACACCTTTCATCGCAGGAATATAGCTAGGCCGGGACTGCGGCTGAAAAATTGTCCGGAAAACCGCTATATGGGAAAAAAGGAGGGACAGCCCTTTGCCTGTGATATCGCCTCCTTCTGCGGCATGGTGATTGATCAGGAACTGATCCGGAAAGCCGGGCTGCCGTGCGGCGAATATTTTATATGGTTTGATGATACCGAATACTCCATACGGATCAACCGTTTTACACAGTTTCTGGTTATACCGGAGGCGAGACTGGAACATAAGACTGCGGGGGACAGGCAAAAATATCCGCACCGCCGTTATGACTGGCGGGAGTACTACGGTATCAGGAATCGCATTCTGTGTGTGAAAAAACACGGGAATGTATTGGACAGGGCGGTAAATGGGGCGGATATGTTCTGCCGCATTGTATTTCGCAACTGGTTGTTTGGTGTAGTAAATATGGACGGCTATGATTGGGCATATGAAAACCGTCTGGTGAGGAAAGCTTACAGGGATGCAAAGGAATCTGACATCGCACGAAAAGGTATCCCGGAATTCTGATAAAGGGCGGATATGGAATACGTAGAGAGGAGCACGCTTCAGAGGTGAAGATTCAGGATATTTTATGGCCAAAGGACGGTATATGCACGGATGTGGAAATGTATTTCCATTCTAATTATAAGAGAAGCCTTGTCAGGGGGGAGTGCGTTTACATATTGTTCCAGAAAGGCGGGGTTGTGACGACAGATACCTATTTTAACAGCCTGTCAATTGAAAAGTGGAAGAAATACACACAAATAGGCAAGGTACTGCTCACGCTGTCCCTGCAGGGGAAATTCAATATAGGACTGTGCTGGAAGCAGAAAATAAATGACATGTATGTGGAACGGGAACTGAAAAACGCGACCGTCAACGCGGACAGGCGGACGGAGATCACGATGGAATTTCCTGAGGAGACGAAGGGGATGTTCTTTTTTCGACTGGAGGCACTGGAGAAGGGAGCAAAATTTTTTGGTGGTTCCTATGACTCAGAGATACAGGAGGAATGCCAGCCCGTAAAAATTGGAATTGTAATCTGTACTTATAGACGGGAAAAGTATGTATGCGACAATGTCAGACTCATGAGACAGGATATTATAGAAAACCCTGGAAGTCCGCTTTACGGCAGGGTGGAGATGTTTATCTCGGACAATGGAAAGACATTGGAACCTTACGATCTTGCAGGGGAAAAAATACATGTCTTCCAGAATAAAAATGCGGGTGGTGCGGGTGGTTTTACAAGAGGATTGATGGAAATATTGAAACAGCCGGATAAAGGGATTACGCATGCACTGCTGATGGATGACGATGTGGTTGTCGACACGGCGTCCATACTGCGCACAGCAGCGATTCTGTCTCTGCTGAAGGAGGAATATGCCTCCGCCTTTATCGGTGGGGCTATGCTGCGTTCCGACCAGAGAAATATACAGATCGAGTCGGGGGCATCTTGGAATGCGGGCAATTTGATTCCCTTAAAAGAAAATCTGGATCTGCGCTTGTGGCAGAACTGTCTGCTGAACGAGCAGGAGGAGTATCGGGAGTACAATGCGTGGTGGTACTGCTGCTTTCCAATGGAACTGGTCGGTGCAGATAATCTTCCACTGCCCATCTTTATTCGCGGAGACGATTTGGAATATGGTCTGCGGAACATGAAAACGCTGATTTTGATGAACGGCATTTGTGTCTGGCATGAGCCATTTGAAAACAAATATTCGTCTTTTTTGGAATACTATATCATCCGTAACCGGCTGATAGACAATAGTTTTCACTTTCCGAACTGGGGAAGAAAAGAGCTGATTCGGGAACTGGTCCGGGAGTATCGCAGAGAAGGATATCTGTACAGATATAGAAATGTGTCTCTGTATATACGGGGAATCAAAGATTTCTTGAAGGGAATTGATTTTTTGGAACAGACAGACGCAGAGCAGCTCCACAGGCAAATTATGGAATCCGGTTATCGGCAGATACCTGCAGAACAGTTAGAAGTGCCTTTTTTCTATCAGGAATACAAAAGAGGATGCAGGGAGAATCATTCCGCTCTGCATGAATTTGTGAGGAAACTTACCTTTAACGGGTATCTGCTCCCTGCCAAACATGTGCGGACGGTGCCTATGGCAGCGGCGAGGCCGGAGTTTGTCTGGCGGGCAAAAACAATCCTGTTTTACGACATTGTAGAAAATAAAGGGTTTGTCACGCATCGGAGCTTACGGACTTTTATCAGACAGGGTTTTGAAGTGGCGGGCATGATATTTGCCATACTGACAAAGTATGAGAAGGCAAAACAGAGTTATATCAGAAGGGGGCATGAGATCAGACAGCTTTCGTTCTGGGAAAAATATTTAAACATGGAGGGAGAAGCGGATGAAATATGATTTTCTCGTTGTAGGCGCTGGTCTGTATGGTGCTGTGTTTGCACATGAGGCTGCGGCGAAGGGAAGAAGCTGTCTTGTGATAGACAGAAGAGAACATATCGCCGGCAATCTTTATACGAGAGAAGTGGAAGGGATACAAGTACATGAATACGGCGCCCATATTTTCCACACTTCAGACAGAAAGATATGGGATTATGTAAACCGATTTGCTGAGTTTAACAATTACATCAATTCACCGGTGGCGGTTTATCATGACGAGCTTTATAACCTGCCTTTTAATATGAATACTTTCAGTAAAATGTGGGGGATCATGACACCGCAGGAGGCGAAGGAAATAATAGCCGCCCAAATTGCAGATTTAAAAATAACAGAACCACAAAACCTTGAGGAGCAGGCACTTTCTCTTGTCGGAGAGGATGTCTATCGAAAACTCGTAAAAGGGTATACAGAAAAACAATGGGGACGGGATTGCAGGGAACTTCCGGCCTTTATCATCAGGCGTCTGCCGCTTCGGTTTACCTATGACAACAATTATTTTAACGACAGATATCAGGGCATTCCCATTGGCGGATATACGGCGATGATGAAAAAGATGCTTCAGGGTATTGAGGTAAAGCTGGGCGTTGATTATCTGGAAGACAGGGCGGCGTTTGACAGCATGGCAGAGCGAATCGTCTACACCGGGCAGATCGACCGCTATTTTGATTATTGCGAAGGGGTGCTCGCTTACCGGATGGTGCGCTTTGAGCAGGAGATTCTTGACTGTGACAACTATCAGGGAAATGCAGTTGTGAATTATACGCAGCGGGAAGTGCCTTATACGAGAATTATTGAGCATAAGCATTTTGAGTTTGGAACCCAGCCAAAGACAGTCATTTCGAGAGAATATCCGAGTGAGTGGCAGAAAGGGGAAGAGCCTTATTATCCCGTCAATGACGAGAAGAATAATACGGTGTATGAGGCGTATAGAAAACTGGCAGAAAAAGAGAAAAAAGTGGTCTTCGGAGGCAGGCTTGGCGAGTATCGGTATTATGACATGGATAAGGTGGTCGGCAGAGCGCTTGAGATGGCGGAGAGGGAGCTGGTATAAGCTGAAGCCATATTCAGAAATGGAAGGGAAGAGAACATGAGACTGAAATGTGTGATCAGAAATTTATACCGTTATGTAAGCGTCTCAGCTGCCCTGGCAGTGTTACTACTTATCACGGTTTACAACGCAAAAATGACCAGTTATCTCGTCAAATGGGAAGTGACTTATTATGTCAGAGACAGTATTTTTATTAATTTGCTCTCTGTGTGCTTTGTGGTTATTTTCCTGCAGTTGTTCAGATGCAGCAAAATGTATGCAGCTTTGAAGGATAAAATAGAAAATGACAATTATTTTTCAAAGATAAAAATTATTTTACTTTTAATTATTTTCTTTTTGGCAGCCTTTTGGGCAATTAGCACACAGTTTATTCCGGGTGTTGATGAAGGCGAAATACAACAGTTTGTCTCTGATTTTATGCGGAAAGATTATTCTATGTTTGCTCCGGGCGGATATATGTGCAGGTCTGCGGATAACAGAGGATTGTTTTTGTTTGAGTGCTTTGTATCATTGATATTTGGCAATAAGAATTATCTAGTTTATGAGCTGATTAATTCATTTGCAGTGTCAATGATATATAAACAGTTTTCTGAAATGCTGGAAGGATATGGATTTCATAGAATCATCCAGCTTTCTGTGATTTTAATAGGTATCTTATTTTTCCCCCTGACTGGGTATTCCATTATGGTGTATGGAAATCTTATGGGAATGGCACTTGGGATAACGGCAATTAAATATGAATTGCTCTATTTTCAAAAATATAGATGGAGAGATGCATGCTGGAGCGCTTTTTTTATAACATCGGCAGTTTTATTAAAGAGCAACATGCTGATTTATTTAATTGGAATTTCTCTGTACGCTCTATTGCAATTAGTACTTCATAAGAAAAGAAATATTTTATGCTTTATTGTCGTGCTGCTTTTGGGATACGAAATGCAGACCGCCATTCCTACATGCATTTTTGAAAAAATAACAGGTTATGAATTAAACAGTCCTTATTCTTATTGGTCGTTTATTGCCATGGGATTTCAAGAATCTGATCTGGCGCCTGGTTGGTGGAATGAGTATATTCATACAAACTATTGGGATAGCGATGGGGATACGCAGATGCAGGCGAAATTAGCAAAGGAAAGTATTCGAAATTCAATGAATGAATTTGCAGATGATCCCTCATATGCTTTTTCTTTTTTTACAAAAAAAATCGCATCAATGTGGGCAAATCCCACTTTTCAATGTTTTGCCACCGTGAGAAAAGGTTCAAATATTGAAGTTCCTATTTGGGTGTCGGCATTGCTCAGTTATCCGGGACAATTCATTGTCGTTAAATTTTTTAATTCGCTGGAATTCATCATTCTCATTGGGGTGATTATGGAGCTGATCATTCATTGTCATGAGAATGATTATATAGACAGATTGATTTTTCCAATCATTGTAACAGGAGGGGTTATCTTTCATATTTTTTGGGAAGCAAAGGCGAGATATGCATTACTTTATTTTGTTTTGTTGATTCCATATGCAGTGATGGGATATATAGACCTGCTGGATAAAATGAGAGGACTGCAAGCTATGTCTGAAAATACTCTGATGAAAACGGGCTGTGCTTTTTGTATTCGAAGAATCTATTTTATGGTGTTATGTGGTGTCTTGCTTTCGACTTATTGTTATTGCTATTCAGATAATAGAGGCGGAAAAATATTGGCTGAAAATACAGAGGAATATTCGGTTTATCTTGAGGAGGAGGTTCGACATATCATAGAGCTGAAATAAGAGATTAAATCAAATAGACAATAAAAATATTATTCGAAAGGGAAAGACAAATGGATAAATTATACATAGTAATTCCTGCTTACAATGAGTCAGAAAATATAGGGCAGGTGATAGAGGATTGGTACCCAGTCGTTGAGAAATATAGCGGAAACGGGGAGTCAAGACTTGTCATAATAGATGACGGCAGCAAAGACAATACTTATGAAATCATGAAAGGATTGGCGGGGGAACGGCCGTTGCTGCATCCGATTACGAAGCCGAACGGTGGGCATGGGGCGACGGTTTTATATGGTTATAGATATGCGCTTGAGAATGATGCGGATTACATATTTCAGACAGATTCGGACGGACAGACGAGGCCGGAAGAGTTTCATCAGTTTTGGAAAGTCAGAAAGAAATACAGTGCAGTGATCGGTTATCGGAACCACAGAGAGGACGGTTTTTCCAGAATCGTCGTCACTAAGACTTTGAAGCTTGTGCTGAGGCTGATTTTTGGACTAAATGTTACGGATGCGAATACGCCGTTTCGGTTGATGAAAAGAGAAGTATTGGAAGAGTACCTTTCGGATATTCCGAATGATTTTAATCTTTCCAATGTGATGCTTACAGTACTTCTTTTGTATAACAAAGAAAAAGTCGAGTTTATCCCGATCACATTCCGTCCTCGTCAGGGAGGGGTCAATTCTATCAATCTTCCCAAGATTACAAAAATAGGGATAAGGGCGGTTAAGGATTTTAGAATTATCAAAAAAGGGATGAAACGTCATGAGAGAAATTCTATTTAATGGTAATAAAAATATAGGGGGGGAGGTAAAAACAAGGGATAACGCTCTTGATATGATGAAGGGCTGGCTGACAATTCTTATGGTGTTGTCACATCTGACGTATGTAGTTCCCTTTAAGTGGAGTTATAAATTTAATATATATGTGAATTTGACATCCTTTTCAGGATTTCTGTTCTGCTTTGGATATGTGTGCTGGAAAGCGTATATAGAAAAAGAGAAAGAAGATGTGGTGAAAAGACTGGGAAAAGGGGCTCTCAAATCCTTGTTGGCGTTTTACATATGTGGATTAGGATCGTATATACGTGGTAACCTGCAGGATTGGGAGAGTGTGATCTTTCTACAGAGACTTCCGGGAATGACAGAATTTTTATTCAGTTTTTGTCTCATGTATCTTATGATTTTGATTTTCAGAAGACAGCTAAAGAGGCTGTCTTGGGGAAACGGCATGATAATTGCAGCGATATCTTTGGCGATTACGGCTGTTTTCCCGTTTGAAGTGGTAAACGACCCGATCATGGGAAGCATTTTTGGCACAACGGCATACTATAGTTTTCCTCTGATGGCATATCTGGGTTATTTTATTGTGGGCAGTCTGCTGGCGAAATACCAAATTGTATTTGACCGATGGCTGTTTTTGATAATGTGTATTTCGACGGGAGCTTTTTTCGGTTTTTGCAAAATAAATGGAACTCTGCCCGGAAGATTCCCACCCACCGTATGGTGGATTTTGGGCGGCAGTCTGTTTGTATATTTCTATTTTTGTATTATTAAGTTGATTTCGCAGAGAGGGATAGAAATTAAGCCGTTGATTTTCATAGGAAAACATACGCTGGTTTTTCTGGTTGTGAGTAATCTGCTGCTTTTTACCTTGTGGAATCATTTGATTGATGAAAGGTTATGGGAAACAGTTTCCATGAATCGATGGGAACTTAGATATATGATTTTTATTGCAATCTCATTTATCATGTCATGGAGTGTAATTAAGATAAAGGAAAGAGGGCGCACGCTATGAATTACAACGAAAGAATAAGGGAGCTGAGGCGGGATAATTCCATGGTACAGCAGGAAATCGCGGATATGCTTAAGGTAGGACAGCGCACCTATGCAGACTATGAGAATGGCAAAACGAGAATTCCGGTAAGCAGGCTGCTGATGCTTGCCAGGTTTTACGATGTGTCCATGGATTATATTTCGGGGGCGAGCGATGTGAAGGAGCGGTATCCCAGCCAGTAGGAGTAGACAGGGGCAAGATTTAACGAGGAAAGGAGGCCGCAATGGCTTATCTGACAGGAAAACTGGAATCGGAAAAGAAAAGGTGCACAGGCTGCAGTGCATGCCGGGACATTTGTCCTGCTGGCGCTATAACCATGCAGATAGATCAGGAGGGATTCGCATATCCGGAGATACAGGAGGAGAAATGCATTCATTGTGGATTATGCGAAAAAAGGTGCCCTGTTATGTATCCGAGTTATGTCAATACAGAACAGCCGGAGTGCTATGCGATGATGGCGCAGGATGAAGAGCGGCTGACAAGTTCAAGCGGAGGATTTGTCCCTGTAGTGGCCAGATGGATCTTTCATAAAGATGGGGTTGTGTATGGCGCCGCGTGGGATGATAACTGGAATGTATGCCATATAGAGGTTGAAAGAGAATCAGAACTACACAAAATAAAAGGTTCTAAGTATCTGCAGGGCGAAGTGGGAGAAACTTATCTGCTGGCTAAGAGAAAGCTAGAAGAGGGGAAGTGGGTACTGTTTACGGGATTACCATGTCAGATCGCGGGTTTATACAGCGTATTGAAAAAGACAAAAACAGAAAAATTAGTTACGATCGATATATTATGCCATGGAGCTCCGTCATACAAAATATTTAAGAAATATTTAGAAGAAAATCATGATGTTAAGCGGTTGGAGCGTTTCAGTTTTAGGGATAAATCGGTGTTTGGCTGGTCGACTTCCACCAACTGCTATTTCAGCGATGGGAAAGAGAAACATATAAGAAATCAGGAAGACAAATTTTTGGGGGGCTTCTTACCATGTATGATCATGCGCCCGTCCTGTGAGCATTGCGCCTTTTCTAAGCTGCCAAGGCAGGGCGATTTTACTGCCGGCGATTTTTGGGGCGTGGAGAGAATAGAGCCGAAATGGAATGATGGGATGGGAACTTCGGCGGTGCTTGTCAATAATAAAAAGGCAAAAAAGGTGTTGAATGAACTGAGGTCACAGACCAGGCTTTTGCAGTCGGTACCCTTGGAGGCCATTACTTATATCAATAAGACAGTGGAATCCCCGTTTAGAAGCCATTCAGGGAGAAAACATTTCTTTCAAAGTATGGAAATGAAGCCCTTTAATGAGATGGTAGACCGAGCCCTGACGCATAAATATGATATTGGTATCGTGGGTTTATGGTACGGTATCAACTATGGGTCAATCCTTACCTATTATGCGCTGTACTGTGTTGTGCGCAGCTTGGGGTATGATGCGGTCATGCTGCCAAAGCCGAATACATTATGGGATGAGCAGTTTAACAAGCCGGATACGATAGCCCAGAGATTTATCTGGAAGCACTGCAATGTCTTTCTGCCCTATTCGAGCCAGTACGCCTATTGTCTGGCAAACGATAACTGCAGGGATTTCCTTGTGGGATCGGATGTGGTATGGAACTATGAAATTTGCGGCAGGGAAAGCGACATGTTTTTCTTTCTGGATTGGGTGGAGAACGGGCACAAGAAGATTGCATATGCCGCTTCGCTTGGCAGCGGAGTGACCGGTCCTGATGCTTATGAGCAGGCTTCCTCTTTCTATTTAAAACAGTTTGATGCCATTTCCATCAGGGAAACAGAGGCGGCAGAAAGAGCCAGGGAAAAAATAGGAAGAAATGATATCAGGGGTGTTTTAGATTCCGTGTTTTTATGTCCTGCAAGACACTATGAAGAAGTAATAAAAAGGGTAAATATGGGAGAGATAGAACCTTTCGTATTTGCATACATACTAAGGCATAGCTATCCTGAAGAAAATTTGCAGTTAATGGAAAAGATTTGTGAGTATTACCATGCGGATTCTTATATCTGCGCAAATCCGAGAGAGTATGACATCATGCATAGAGTATATGGGGATAGAATACTTCCAATCTTATCAGTGGAGGAATGGATCTATTATATGAGAAATGCCGCATATTATTTTGGAGACAGTTATCATGGGCTATGTTTCAGCCTTATTTTCCATAAACCATTTCTCATTGTTTACAGGAGGGCAGGTAATTTTGCAGTTGCAAGTGAAAGATTTCGAAGCCTGTTAAAGATTGTCGGTTTGGAGGAGCGAATGCTGGAAGATATACCGGTTGACATGCAGAAAGCGGGAGAACTGATAAGAAAGCCGATTGATTGGGATGCGGTGGACGAGAAACTGAACCGTCAGAGGGAACAGTCTCTCTCTTGGCTGAAGGATGCATTAGGGAACCGGTCACAGAAGGAATATACCGGGGAAGATATTGTAAGGGATAGGGAAAACAGAAAAATGCTGGCCATGTATGAAGAACTGAACACAAAGAGGGAACTGCTTTTTAAGGAATTGGAAGAAACAAAAAGGCAGCTCGCCGATCTGTGCAGTAACAAAAAATGCTCGAGCTTTCTGAGACGACAAAAAAGAGATAGAACAATTGGGTAAAGAGATTAAAAATCTGCAGGAGAGGACAGGAGAAGCAGATAGTTTGGAGGTAAAAACAGGTCATGTTTTTCACTAGCATAGCAATGTTTTTTATTGCTCCCTATACGGCATGGAAGGTACATAGCGCGATGAGGCAAATGGAACGTAACGATACGGAAAGAATAAAGATGACAGCGGTATATTTTGTGATCCTGAACGCTGTCACGTTTGCTATATCGACGTACCGTGGCATTGACATGCGGCGGTGGAATCCTTTTACAACAACCGTGTCATTTCGGATAAAATATATCGCCTGCAGTACCGTGCTGGGTGTGCTTATATCGTGGCTGTTATGCAGCTTCCTGAACAGAGGCATCACCGCAGCGGAAATAAAGCGTTATTCCGCCAGGTTTTTGAGTGATATGAAAAAATATTTTCCCTATGCTGTTCGTGCCGCCAAGGCTGATCTGAAGGCAGAAGTGACCAATTCATTTTTAGACTGGATGTGGTGGCTGATCGAACCATTCTGCATGATGTTGATTTATACGGTTATGTTTGGGGTTGTTTTTGATGCGGCGGAAGAGTATTTCCCGGTGTTTATTTTTATAGGAATTACTATGTGGAATTTTTTTACCAGAGGAGTTTCGGGAAGTGTGGAGATAGTGCGTGCCAACAGGAGTATCGTCACAAGGATATATTTGCCCAAATATATTCTTCTTTTTTCAAAACTTATGGTGAATGGGTTTAAGATGTTTGTATCTTTTGCGGTGATAGCAGCTATGCTTGTGGTATTCCGCGTTAGGATTACAGGCAGTATACTGTGTATGGTGCCGCTTTTACTTGTCCTTTTTCTGATTACCTTTGGTGTGGGGAGTATCTTGATGCATTATGGGGTGTATGTGAACGATCTGTCATATATTACAGGGATTTTGCTCACTATGATGATGTATCTGACAGGTACTTTCTATGCTGTTGCAAAGAGGATACCGGCACCTTTTGGACCGGTGCTTGAAAAAGCCAATCCGGTCGCCTTTTTAATTGCTCAGATGAGAAATGTGGTGCTCTATGGACAGGCTCTAGATTGGAAGATTCTGCTTATCTGGTGCACCGTATCTGTGCTGCTAATTTGGGTTGGAGTGTTTACCATTTATCGCAATGAAAATTCTTATGTGAAAGTGATATAGTTGATCATCATACTGATGCACCGATTTATAACCGCAAAAATAGTTTGATATGGAGGTATCAATGATAAAAAAGAAATATGCGATTGAGCTTCAGGATGTATGCATTAACTACAGTATTATGAACAATGTCTCCATCCGAAAAAACTTTCTGCATAAAAAAGAAAGAAATGAGGTGTTTGAGGCAGTAAGACATGTGACATTTGCTGTACAGGAGGGAGACATCTTGGGGATTATCGGCAAAAACGGCAGCGGGAAATCCACGCTGCTCAAGTCCATTGCGGGTGTGTTTTCTCCCAATAGCGGTACAATCGACTTAAAAGGGCATACCGTGTCGCTGATGTCCCTGGGTGTTGGCTTTAAGGATTTGCTTTCGGGGCGAGAGAATATTATCCTATCAGGAATGCTTCTTGGTTTTTCAGAGAAAGAGATTGAAGAGAAATCCCAGGACATTATAGATTTTGCGGAAATCGGGGAGTTTATAGACCGGCCGGTGAGAACCTATTCGAGCGGCATGTATTCCAAACTAGCATTTTCGATCACAGCAATGCTTGAGACAGATATCATGCTTGTTGATGAGGTGCTGAGCGTGGGAGATGAACAGTTCAGGTTAAAAAGCCTCAATAAAATGAAGGAACTGATCAATGATAGGAAACGGACTGTCATCATAGTTTCGCACAGCATTTCTACTCTCCGGGAACTGTGTAATCAGATTTTATGGCTGCACGACGGGGAAATTAGGAGGATCGGAAAGCCGGATGAGGTGTTGAAGCAGTATGCGGAGTATATGGCCCCCGAGGCAAAGAAAATAAGGCAGTGAGGACTGTTTAAACATAGGAATGGAGGAGCACATCCTTTGGAAAAGCGTACAGCAGGATGGGCGGGTAAAACGATGATAGGGAATCACAGGAGAAACAAGGAAACGTTGAAAGGACAAAAAATAAGAAATGTGGGGACGGCTGTGGGTGCATTTTACGCAGTGACATATTTGATTGTCAAGTTTACTGATGTTAATGTAACCCAATCCTGGGTCTATCTGCTTGCATATGCAGGAATGATTTATATTTTAAAAATTCGGTTGTCAGATAATAGGCAAGTGCCGATTGGAAATCGAGGATTATGTATATTAGCATTGCTGCTTTCTATTACAATAATTACTGGTATCTATTTTGACCATGGACTGCCCTTTGAAAAAATGACAGTAGATGTTTTTATGCATTATCTCATATGCATTATTGGCTTTATGCCATTATGCCAGTATGTGTTTGTTGTTGTTTTTCGATGGATTGGTGCAGCCTCGTGCCGGGAACAAAATACCGATAAAAAGAAAAACAATAAATTAATTATGGGGGGGGGATTTGTTATTATACTGGGCTGTTGGATTTTAGTCTGGCTGGCCTATTATCCCGGGTTGTGGAATTATGATCCTTGGCAGGTGTGGCAGTTTACTGGAAGGGATTACAATAAGCATCATCCACTGATTCATACGGTGCTGCTAGGTTCCTGTTATTCGATAGGATTGGGAGAAAGCAATTGTAATAGTGGAGTGATTTTGTATGATTTTTTGCAGATGTCTCTTATGGCAGGAATTTTTGCATATACATACGTGTTTATATGCCAACATATTTCGAATAAAATATTTCGGGGAATGGTGATTGCTTTTTATGCCTTGTTTCCTGTGAATTCTATTCTGGCAATCAGTACGACCAAAGATGTGATTTTTTCAGGACTTGTTTTGTTATGTCTGGTTTTTTCCATACAGATATCGGAAATAACACCTGGATGGAGGAGGAGCTTTTTAACCGCTGTGCTGTTTGTCGTTTGTATCGTTATGCTGCTTTTTAGAAATAATGCGATTTACGCTTTTTACTTGTTTACTGTGTGTACTTATGGATTTGGGATATACAGTATCGTGAAAAAGAAAAAGTCTGCATTTAGGGTACTATTGTTTCCTATCTGCTGCATCCTATTATTTCATGTATCGGATTCTATAATGACAAGGATCCTGGATGCAAAAGCAGGACCTGTCAGGGAGATGTTCAGTGTACCCAGCCAGCAGTTTGGCAGAATATATCATGTGTTACAAGAATCAGGAACGGATCCGTCGACTGCAGAAATTATTACATCGTATTACGATATGGAGCAGGCACATTATAATCCACATTTGGCAGATTCGATGAAGGATTTACTTCATTTCAAAAGCAGTGCTGATATTTGGAATTATATGAAAGATTCTTTCGAATTATTTCGAAGATATCCGTTAGAAAGTGTGGATGCATTTCTTTACCTGAATGAAGGCGGTTGGTATATTAATGACATATCTAACGCGGATATATATGGACATGGATTGGAGAGAAGAGCAGGGGTTCTCCTGACAGACAGTAAAGATGGCTATCAAATTGTACATGAAAGCAGATTGCCAAAATTGGAGTCTTTTATGGAAAAGGCATTTTCTGATAACCAATATCAGACCTGGCCGGTTTTGTCCCTTCTCTTTTCTCCTGCTTTGTATGCTTGGATATTAGTGATAGGTACTTTGATTTTTGTAAAGCAAAAGAATTGGGAGTTGTTGTTATTAAGCGGTTTTTTGTGGGCGTTATATTTGACGAATTTATTAGGACCATGTGTAATTATACGATATTATTATCCGCTATTTGTATGTAGTCCTCTTCTTTTGTGCATGGCAGTCGACTCCATTCGCAGAGGTATGAACGGCTAAGGTAGTACACGAATCACTAATCGATAGGCACCTCCTGCTTCCATAAAATACCATTTGTACAGAATTTGTGAATAAAGTGCAAATTTCGTGTGCCAGGCCGGTTTTTCCCCTTTTTCTATTTTTCCCTTTCCATCGGAAATAAACATGCAAAT
>DLAA01000022.1:30079-30371 GCA_002493835.1 Lachnospiraceae bacterium UBA7060
TCCATCGGAAATAAACATGCAAATTATACCTTCAAAACGACAAAGTATTCCGGACGAATGATTATCATACGTGGAACATGATAAAATCTATCCAACACTAATTCAAGTGTCAAAAGATGCTTCCCACAAAATGGGCAAGATTGGCAGAGCGCTTTTTGACACTTGTATTGTAAAAATAGCACAGGACAGAACGTGCAGAATGGAGGAATCATTGTCAATGAAAAAAAGGAAGGGAAATTTGTTGCAGAGAATGATGGCGCTGCTGCTCTCGGCGGTGATGGCCGCCGGGACG
>DLAA01000165.1 GCA_002493835.1 Lachnospiraceae bacterium UBA7060
TCCTTGGATTCATATTTGTGCGTTCTATGATATGGCCATATCCTTTGCTGCACAGCGAACTTCTTGTTCTATAAAGGATATCGGCAGGAATCCCGTTTCCTTAACCATATTCTAGCATTTTTTAGTAAAAATGGAAAGTGAAATTTCTAAAAATTTAAAAGTATAAGGCAGAAATGTCTGAAAAATAAATCGTAATAATGTTAATAACAGAAAAATACGAGACGAGACACAAGATATAGTGGTCTTGAAGTAATAGAATACTATTTGAAATTTTTAAGATGCAAGTACTTGAGAATATGCCGGAAGGCAAAGAAAAGGAGAAGCTGCAAAAGGTAGCTGATAATTTGCAGCAGACTCTTGAGGATTGCTGCTTTGCAGTACGCACCCCGCGCGGCGAGTAGGGGAAGATGAATCTTCCCTGCTCGATTTCTATAGGGACAGAGTAATTGTGGTTGACAAATGACTACCAGAGATGTATGGTGATATTAGAGAAAAGGTAGGCGGATGTCAACCATTGTGTGTTATATGCCGCTTGTTACGGCATCTGTAGGCGGGGAAACAAAAATAACAGGGAGAACGGGGATAGAAAAGGAGGTATCTATGATCAGGTTGTCGGAAGCAGAATGGAAAGTTATGAATGTGCTGTGGGAAGAGTCACCGCGCACAATTATGCAGCTGACTCACTGTTTTCAGGAGACTACGGGTTGGACAAAGCATACAATCATGACTTTTTTAAAACGGATGGAAGAAAAAGGTGCTGTGCGCTATGAGACAGGACAGCGGGCGAAGCTGTATTATCCGAAGATCGAGAGGACGGAGGCGGTACTGCAGGAGACGGAGGAGTTTCTGGAGAGAGTCTTTGACGGCAGGATGGGACTTATGCTGAATACGATGGTGGAGCAGAAAGTGTTATCGGGAAAAGAAATTTCAGAACTCTATGAAATTTTGCGGCAGGCTGAGGAGGCGCAGGGAAACGAACAGAAAGGCGAAGCCCTGACAGACTTGGGAAAGGATGGTGAAAGAAAGTGATATTTGAGATTGTATTTACATCATCAGTGTTGATTGTGGGAATCTTTATCATACGAAAGCTGTTTTTAGGAAAGATTAGCATGCGGCTGCGATATATGTTGTGGCTTTTGGCAGCGGTTCGTCTGCTGCTTCCTGTGTCAGTGGGGACAAGTCCAATCAGCGCGATGAATCTGTTTTCGGAAATTTTTGGGGAAGACGGGGGGATTGGCGTGATAGACGGTGCACATAAAGTAGATGGAAAGGAGTTTGTTTTCTATCGTACTCAGGCAGCCGCAGTGCCGACGGAAGATGGAGAGGAAGAAATCCAGTCTGCTTCCGCAAATCCGGCGAAGGCAAAACAGAAAAGTGGGACCACGTCCGCCTGGGGCGGGCAGAGTGAACCGGCGCAGGAGAAGGATACGGATCAAATTTCTCCGACGGAAGGATTTTCGGTCACTTTGGGGCTGGGAATGCTGTGGCTGCCTGGAGTTCTGGCGGTGGGAGGCTATCTGTTTATCATGCGGCTTCGCTTTGTGCGATGGCTTTCAGGACACCGGCAGCAGATCCCAGAAGAGCATCTTCCTGGTCCCTTTGCAGAGTATTTTGCAAAACGCGGCATAAAGGTGTACCTGGTGAAAAATCTGCCAAGTCCCTGTCTGGTGGGACGGCAGATCTATGTGGGGGAACGGGCGCTTGCCGATACACAGCAGTTTTCCCATATCCTGGCCCATGAGTACTGCCATGCGGTGCATGGTGATACATTCTGGGCATTCCTGCGGTGTGTACTGGCGGTGGTTTATTGGTTTGATCCCTTTGTGTGGGCGGCAGCCTTTGCGGCCAGACAGGACAGCGAACTTGCCTGCGATGAGGCGGCAGTCCAGCTTTTGGGGGAGGAGCAGCGGTTTTCCTATGGCAGGACACTTCTCTCTCTTATGGATATTGATGAGGGAAGGGAAAAATGTCCGGGCATGTCCTTTATGACAGAGGGCGGAGAGCGAAATGTCAAGGAACGGATACTGTCACTGACCAAAACTGTCAAAACCAGGGTCACATCGCTGACGGCAGTTTTAGCGGCGGTGGTGTTTTTAGGAGGCTGTGCTTTTACGGGATCGGACCAGAAAGGGTCGGATTTTTCTAATGAGGCGGCCGAACAGACAAACGGCGCTGAGACAGCACAAACAGAGGAGACTTTTGTCTCGCAAAATCCGCAGGTGACCGATGAGGGGAAAAAAGAAGAGTCTGCCCGCATACAGAAAGAATATGATGGGGCCAGAAACCAGATTGACGAGACGGAGGGACAGATTAAGGCGGCTGAGGAAGCAGCCAGACAGGCAGCCGAGCAGGCGGCCAAGCAGGCGGCTTTTGAGGAAGTGTTGAATTATCACGGCGTCATGGAGGGGAAAGACGACAACGAGCTTACCCTGAACCGGGAGCTGGACTTGCAGGCATATTATAATTATCTGTATAACACGGAGCAGGAGGCGGTGGAAAACCCGTTGGAGGAAGGCTGGTATCTGTTGTTTTACAATGAGAGAGAAGAGATTTCCCTCTACGGACTATACACGGAGGAATTTGGTTTCCGGGGCATTAAGATGAAGATGATGGCCGGGGGCGATGTGAATACGTGGGATATCAAGTGGTGCCCATCTTACTTTAATCTTGATATCGATAATAGAAATATCCGTGTACTGGAACGGGAGTCAAACGGCCAGGTGAGAAGGCTTGTCTGGAAAATTCTTGAGGAGGAAACTTCCAAAGTTGAGATATGGCGGCTCTATACGGGTTACCGGTATGATACCGGTACAATAGATGTAAAGGAGCTTACGCAGGAGGAATACCTTGCCTGGGCCGGACAGCATTTGTCCTTTGTGGTTGATCAGGAGGCGGGGAAAGTGATTGTGACTTATGACAAAGACACAGTGGTCGGTGCGCTGGATATTTCCGCCTACCAAGAGTATGAAGTGGAGGACGTACAGATTTGTACCGATTCCGTCAGCTTTGATTTGAATGATAATGCCTTTGGGAAGGAGGTCTATAACGATTATGATGGCGTGGTTCTCCATCTTGCTGTGGGATTAAAGCTGAAAGGCTCCGATGAAATATGGATTGACGGGATGACGCCGTTAGCGGTGCAGGTTGTGGAGGACGAGATCGGAGGTTTCAGACTGCAGCAGCCGGCGATTGCAGAGCCGTACATAGTGCACAGAATAGATCAGGAGAGAAGTCTTGCAAAGCTGCCAAAGAAAACGGGAGAATAGTTTTTTTAAAGATACGCGATAAGATTCTTTCTTATTGCGTATTTTTGTGGTATACTCACTTTACGGGAAGGGTTTGTATCAGTTACACTGGGAAAAGACAGGGGATAAGAACATATGAAATATAAGAAGATTAATGATGCAACAGTACAGTGTATTGTTTCGGCGGACGATATGAGCGAATATGGGCTCACCTTATCAGATATTTTCGAGCGCAACGAACGGGGCGAGGAATTTTTGCGGGATATTATCGAACGGGCGCACGATGAGGTGGGATACCAGATCAACAATGGCAATATAGCCATGCAGATTACGCCGCTCAAGGACAATGGCCTGGTGGTGACCTTTACGGATGAGGGACCAGCAGCTTTCAAGGAGATGCTGCAGAATTTAAAGGAGGTACTCCAGGAGTTCAGTACGGAGCTGGCTAATCAGGAGGAGAGGGCAAAGGCAGTCCCGCAGACGGCGGGGGAGTTTGACGAAAACCGCAGGATGTTCGTCTTCCATACCATGTATCAGACAATGCAGTATGCGGCTACGATTCCGAATACATATTCTGTGAAAAGTCATCTCTATAAAGAGGGAGAGGACTACTATTTGGTACTGGAAAAACATAGGCTCTCATATAAGAACTTTAACAGAATCAGCGCTCAGGCAGTAGAATTCGGCAATCTGATTGCGGTTTCCGACGAGAGGATGCAGTACCTGGAGGAGCACGGAGAATGTCTGATCAGAGATCGGGCGGTGAGCAAGCTGCGAAAAATTTATCGGACTTAAAGAAGTCTGACAGAGAGTGGTTGACAATGCTGCCATGCCTCAAAAGCTGGCAGCACTTCTTATGTCATAGGGTGAAAAGAAGTTCTAGAGTTCAGCAGCAGAGGCTGCATCGCAAAGTCAGCATAGCTGACTTAGAAGTACTAGGAAAATGCAAGAAGAAATGAGGGTAAAATGAGTAAAGAAAAGAAAAATAAAAACGAACAGTTTGACGCCTTTCTGGAAAAGGAAATAATGACGGCAAATCGGTATGACGGCGGTGCCGTGGAAAAAGAGGAAGAACATAAAGAAGGGCTGCGCTATGAAGATGCAGGGATTGACGGCAGAATCCTTCGGGCGGTGAAGGAACTGGGCTTTGAGCATATGACCCCCATTCAGGAGCAGGCGATTCCTCTTTTTATGACAGGGCGCGACATCATTGGACAGGCCCAAACTGGCACGGGAAAGACGGCGGCTTTCGGCATTCCGATACTGCAGAAGATTATTCCTGAAGATCGTTCCCTGCAGGCGGTGATTCTTTGTCCTACCAGGGAGCTAGCCATGCAGGCGGCGGATGAGCTGCGCAAGTTTGCCAAATATATGAGCGGTATCAAGGTGCTTCCGGTTTACGGCGGACAGGAGATTTACAAGCAGATTAAGAATTTGAAGACCGGTGTGCAGATCGTTGTGGGAACGCCCGGCCGCGTCATGGATCACATGCGGAGGCACACGCTCAAGATGGATCATGTGCACACGGTTGTTTTGGACGAAGCGGACGAGATGCTGAATATGGGCTTCCGGGAGGACATCGAGACGATTTTGAACGAAATGCCGCAGGAGCGGCAGACAGGGCTGTTTTCTGCTACTATGCCTAAGCCGATTCTGGATATCACCAAAACTTATCAGAAGGATGCGGCCTATGTCAAAATGACGCCAAAAGAGGTTACGATTCCCCTGATTAAGCAGGCTTACTATCAAGTTCGCAAGCAGGATAAGGAGGAGGTTCTCTGTCGTCTGATTGACTATTATGCACCGGGGCGTGCGCTGATTTTCTGTAACACCAAGCGGATGGTGGATGAGCTGACAGAACATCTGAAAGGCAGAGGCTATGAGGTGGAGGGCCTTCACGGCGATTTGACCCAGGGACAGAGAGATACAGTGATGAACCTGTTCCGAAGCGGCAGGACGAACATTTTGATCGCCACCGATGTGGCGGCCAGGGGTATTGATGTCAGCGATGTGGAGGCAGTCTACAATTTTGATGTGCCTGAGGATATTGAGTACTATGTGCACCGCATCGGCAGAACCGGGCGAGCCGGCAAGACAGGCCGGTCTTTTACCCTTGTAGTCGGCAGGGAGGCGTATAAAATACGCGATATTGAGCGTATCTGCCACACGAAGATCAAGGAGCGCAAAGTGCCGAGCGCGGCGGATATTATGGCAAGAAAAGCGGAAAAGATCATGAAGGAAGCCACGGCTGTGATTGAAAACGAGGATATCAGCAGATCCATGGAGTATATTTTGGATGCGGTGGCACTGGGGCAGTATAGCGCGACACAGATTGCGGCGGCCTTTATGAAGATGAAGCTGGGTGACGAGATTGAGGATATCCGGACAGAAAAGTTCTTTTTCGAGAAGCGGCCCGGCAGAAGCGGCCGCGGCGGCAGGGGCGGATTTGGAGATAAAAATGGGCGGAGCGTTGACAGGAACCGGGCAGGTCATGGCAGCAGGAACGGCAGAAGCGATAAAAGCAAAAGTGGTTACAGCGGCGGGACCAAAGAAAAGAAAAAAAACGGTTTTGTCACAAAAGGAGAGAAGAGTAAAGAGAAAGGCAAATATGTAAACGGCAGGCCCAAGGATGTGAGGCGCGATGGCAGTGCGTACAATAGACGGGAGTCTGACTTTGGGAATCGTTACGGTGGTCTTCGCATTAAGACGAAATAGAGATTTCCAATATCTGAAAAAGGCATTTTCCATATAACGGCTAAAGGGAAAGTTCCTGTCCGTGGTCTTTCAGCCACTTGCGGTGGATGCGGTAGTCAGGGCAGACGCTTTCCACCAAAGCCCAGAAGGCAGCAGAGTGGTTCATGTGGGTCAAGTGGCACAGCTCGTGCACAACCACGTAATCCAGGACGGCAGGCGGGGCCAGCATGAGTCTCCAGTTGAAGGAGAGAGTGCCTTTTGTACTGCAGCTTCCCCAGCGGGTTTTTTGATCCCGTATGGTGATGCGGCTGTAGTTTCCGCCGGTGAGAGGCTGAAAGTAAGCGGCTCTCTTTGGGAAATATTCCCGTGCTGCTTCGATGTATCGTTTCTCCAGGGCTGCCCGCTGAGTGTCTGTCAGGTCAGAGACGGGACGGCTTTCGGCGTGTTTTACCGCTTCCAGATAGTGGGTAATAATCCAGTGCTGTTTTTCGGACAGAAGGCGGCGTATCTGCTCCTCAGAGGTGTGGAGGGGAAGACGCAGTGTGATTTCGCCATCGGGGGAGATGCTGATGGAGCAGGTTTTCCGGTGGCTGTAGTGTACTGAGTAAGGCAGCTCATAAAGTTTGCTTTGGTATTTGATCCGATATATGTGTTCCATAGTTGTGATTATATAATGGGTATAAGAGAAAAACAAGCGGCTATGTGCATTGAAAAACTTTACACTTTTTTATAAAACGGATATAATAAGGCTGTAGCAATGGGGATAGATGGTGGAGAGAAAGCAGGTGATTATATGCCGAACGGCGCGGAAATTATAAAAGAGGCTTTAAATGATTTTCAAAAAGTGCAGAAGCGCATGTTACTGGCGAAAGAGGAAAATGCGGTGAGAACATATGCCGATTTGAAAGATGATTATGTTTCCTTAAAAGCACTGCTTACAAGCCTGGGTGTAAATCTCACAGAGGTCGATAAAATAAAAGAATAAAAAGAGTACTAGAAAGCAAGAAAGGAAATAGAAAAGGAGAAACAGTCATGGGAAGAAAGAAACCTGCAGTATTGATGATTTTGGACGGCTACGGCCTCAATGAAAAGACGGAGGGCAATGCGGTGGCACTGGCGAAGACGCCGGTGATGGACAAGCTGATGGCAGAGTGTCCCTTCGTGAAGGGAAATGCCAGCGGTATGGCAGTGGGCCTGCCCGACGGACAGATGGGCAATTCTGAGGTGGGACACTTGAATATGGGCGCGGGGCGTATCGTATATCAGGAACTTACCCGGATTACGAAAGAGATTCAGGATGGCACCTTTTTTGAAAATCCGGCCCTCCTGGATGCGGTGAATAACTGCAAGAAAAACGATTCCGCTCTGCATATGTTCGGTCTGTTGTCGGACGGCGGCGTGCACAGCCACAATACGCATCTTTATGGCCTGTTGGAGCTTGCTAAGAGGAATGGCCTGTCTAAAGTGTATGTGCACGCATTTTTAGACGGCAGAGATACGCCTCCTGCCAGCGGCAAGGGTTATGTGGAAGATCTGGAAGCGGAGATGAAGAAGATTGGCGTCGGTGAGGTGGCAACCGTGACGGGCCGTTATTATGCGATGGACCGTGATAATAACTATGACAGAGTGGAGAAGGCTTATCTGGCTCTCACTAAGGGCGAGGGGCTTGAGGCACAGAGCGGGCCGGCAGGAATTCAGGCTTCTTACGACCGGGATGAGACAGATGAGTTTGTAAAGCCCACTGTAGTGAAGAAAAACGGTGCGCCCGTGGCGACTATAAAGGACGGCGATTCTGTAGTGTTCTTTAATTTCCGTCCGGACAGGGCAAGGGAGATCACCAGAAGCTTCTGCGACGATGATTTTAAGGGCTTTGACAGAGGGAAGAGACTAGATCTGACCTATGTGTGTTTCTCTGACTATGATCCCACGATTCCCAATAAAGAAGTGGCGTTCCATAAAATTTCTGTCACCAACACTTTCGGTGAGTGGCTTGCGGCGAACGGTATGAAACAGGCGAGAATTGCGGAGACAGAGAAGTATGCTCATGTGACGTTTTTCTTCAACGGCGGCGTGGAGGAACCCAATGAGGGAGAAACCCGTATTCTGGTCAATTCCCCCAAGGATGTGGCAACTTACGACTTGAAGCCTCAGATGAGCGCCTACGAAGTATGTGACAAGCTGGTGGAAGCGATCAAGTCGGGCACCTACGACGTGATTATTATCAACTTTGCAAACCCTGACATGGTGGGCCACACTGGCGTACAGGAAGCGGCTATCAAGGCTGTGGAAGCTGTGGATGAATGTGTAGGCAAGGCTGTAGATGCGATCAAAGAAGTGGACGGTGTCATGTTCATCTGCGCAGATCACGGCAATGCGGAGCAGTTGATCGATGAGGAGACGGGCGCACCTTTTACTGCGCATACCACTAATCCGGTACCATTCATTTTAGTCAACGCGGATCCCTCCTACAAGCTTCGCGAGGGCGGGTGCCTTGCGGATATCGTACCTACAATTATTGAGCTGATGGGGATGGAACAGCCTGCAGAGATGACAGGGAAGTCCTTGCTGGTGAAATAAAAAGGTGGTGAGGATATGGAGGCCTTTGAAATGAGTAAAGAAGACCTGATGAAAATATCTGTCGAAGAGTTTTCGCGACTGCAGGACTGGATGCTTTTGTCACCGGAAGATTCGGAAGCCTATAAAGGAATGAAAAAAGGTATGATGAGTTAAAAGTCATATTGGCAAGTCTGAACGTCAATGTGACAGGGATTGATAAAATAAAGGCTTGACTCTATTGATGGGCCAAAAGACCATTTAACAGCTGTTTTGATCACAGGGCCGCACTCTGAAATATGGGTGCGGTATTTTTGCGCGCATAAGCAGAGTCAGAAAGCGTCAGAAGCAGGCTGCATGCTTGCATGCAAGCCGGATTATGACGTTTTATGACGAGCAACGCGAATGAGAAATGCGGAGCATTTCGA
>DLAA01000053.1:0-185 GCA_002493835.1 Lachnospiraceae bacterium UBA7060
GCCGTAGATCACCCCGTTCTGGAAGGAGACCATCTGTCCCGCCTTCACGCGCATGGAGGTCTTTTTCGATTCGTTCTGTGCGAGGGTCGCCATGATGGTCAGCCGAAGCTCCCCGTCCTCATCGTTCATGGTCCATATGCCGTCCTCGGTGAAATACACCTCAATGCCCATCCGTTTCAAGAGCC
>DLAA01000053.1:525-9423 GCA_002493835.1 Lachnospiraceae bacterium UBA7060
AAGAGCCTCGTCTGCTGGAGGGTGTCCACGGTGTTCCTTGCGAACCTCGACACCTCCCTTGTCTTATCAGTTTTCCGCAATGCCGACATTTAATCTCCAGGACAGTCCACTCTGTCTCCGTCCCTTCATCGTCCAAAATACGCCGCCTGCATTTGGGGTTCGGGCATCTGATTACTTCCATATGCCACCGTCTCCTTGAGTTTTATATGCTAAAACCAGTCATAAAAAATCTCAACCAATTTCTTCTTCAAAATTTATATACTAAATTCCCACATATCTCATTTATCCAAATATCATCTGCCCATCCTACCGCATTTTCCACAATCGGAACAGCCATTACAAATAAGTCTGCTGCCACATTCTCCACAGTTTTTTCCATAATGTACTACATGTAATTCTTCTTTGGGTATCTCCCTTCCCAGACAGTCCGTTAATTTAAACTCTATCTCCCTTCCCACATAACTCATACCAGATTTAAATGCCATTCTGCTCTGCACCACTTTCTTGGATAGATAATACCTCTTTCCATCTTTAATAAAATTTGTTCCAGTTTCAATAAAACAAAATCTTATACCGCAGAATTCACATTCTCTGCGCAGATTCTTTACCCATTCAAAATCACATGGCCTTGCACCGTCATAGTTCTCGCCACCGCAGATCACCTGCTCAATCTGCCCGCTGTCAAGATATCTTCCAATACTGACCTTACCAATTAACGGTGCACACATGATTCCCTTATGCCGGAACGGAAGGTCAAGTAGTATCGGTATACGTTCATCCGCCCGCTTCTGATTTTCGCCGGTGACATGAAAGGAAACATTTTCCCAGCCGCTCCCCCAGCCTTTCGGTAGACATTCCCTTACACGCTGTGAACGTTTTATCAGCAGAAAAAATTTCACATCACTGCGCCTACGCATAATTTCCCATGCCTCTTCGCGCCATATGTCCGCTTCCTCCAAAAAAAGTCCGAAGTCATACAAACACGAATCAGTTCACCACTCTTTACCTTATACGTTCCATCTCTGTGTTTCTGCAACGGATAATCAAACCCTGTCTTAGTCCTGTAAATATCCGCACCACTACAACCACGCATGCGGTCAAGAAAATACATATAACAATTCTGGCATCCTTCACTGCATTTCACGCAGCCATGCCACGGATTCCAAATATCATGCACCTCTGTTTCCTCCAAACCTCTGTCACAGCCAGATTCCCTATGCCCCTAACAGAGTTAGAACAAAACCTGTACAAGCAGCATATACAGAATAGTACCTCCGGCAATAGACAACAACATCTGACGTTTCCAACGGTGGAGCAAAACCACTGCAGCAATCGAAAGAAACTCCGGAATACCATGGCTCCCTCTCATGATCTCCACATCTTTCAGGCAGTAGATGACCAACAGCCCGAACACGGATGCAGGCAGCACCTTCCCAAGATACTGGATATATTCTGGTGTTGGCTTTCCCGCCGGAAACAGCAGAAACGGCAGGAACCGTGTCAACATAGTCCCAGCAACAATTGCGGCAATCATGATCACCTGTTCTATCAGTGTCATTCCTCTTTCTCTCCTTTCTCCAGCCATCCCCTGGCAAATGTCAGCACCCCAAGAATCGCCACCATTGCAGGAATGATAAAATCATCCGCCCCAAAAATGATCAGGCACAACGCCGACAGGGCAAGCCCCAAAACTGCGCTGGTATGCTTCTTGTCTTTCAGCCATTGCTCCATGAAGATCACCACAAACATAGCCGTCATGACAAAATCCAGCCCTTCTGTATTAAAATGTATCAAAGAGCCAAAAAGCCCTCCCAGAGTTGCCCCTGAAAACCAGTAAAAATGATTCAGCAACGTAACAAAAAACATAAACCAGCCCTTATCCACATCCTCCGGAATATCTGCCGTATAATTGATGGAAAAGCTCTCATCACACATCCCGAAGATCAGATAAAACTTTTTCAGTCCTGTCCCCTTGTACTTATCCAGCATGGAAATCCCGTAAAACAGATGTCTTGCATTGATCATCAGCGTCATGACAAATGCCTGCAATGGATCAAATGCCCCAAGCAGCAGATTCACCGCTACAAACTCCACAGAACCGGCAAAAATGGTAAGACTCATCAAACAGGGATACCAGAAACTGAAACCCGATACATTCATGTAAATCCCATACGTCAGCCCAAGGAACCAAAACCCCGCAAAAATAGGTATAGTGTGCGGAAAAGCGGCTTTTAATGCTTTCAAATATTTTGTTTTCTTATCAGGCTTCTGCAAGTATATTCCTCCCTGTTCTTCGGTTCAACTTGGCCAGAACCTCTCCGATATCGCCATTGATATAAACCGACTGCTGATCAATCTCCTTTGGTCCTGCCGCTTCCCCGTCATTGATGCAGGCATAGACCGCTTTCCTGTTCTCCGCAGTCATCTGCCAGAATGGATATTTAATGATGCCGGGGGTATTATATCCCACGCCCAGCTCCAAAAACAAGATCCTCTGCCCTTTTCTGATACGCAGAAAGTTCTCGTATCGCTCTGCCGCCCTGTACCACCCCTCATCCTGCACGAACCGCCCGTCCGATCGCAGGTTCATGGTCATCGGCTTCCCACAGTGCGGACAGACGGGAAGCCGATCTTCTGGTATCCGCATATCTTTCTGGCATTCCATCATCTTACGGATTGTCTCTTCATTTCCAAATGTCTCCTGACAGCAGGGTTCACTGCATTGGAACAGGCCATAATCCCCCTGGGTATAAAAAAGTCTCTTCTTATCAAACCCGGCTTTCTGGAAACAATGATCCACATTCGTCGTAATGACAAAATAATCCTTCTCCTTCACTGCTTTAAGCAATTCCTGATATACCGGCTTCGGTGCATCCATATACCGGTTGACATAGATATACCGGCTCCAGTAAGCCCAATGCTCTTCCAAAGTCTGATACGGATAAAAACCTCCCGTATACATATCACAGAAGCCATACTTCATTCCAAAATCAGAAAAATACTTTTGAAACCGTTCCCCGGCATAAGTGAACCCCGCCGAAGTGGAAAGTCCCGCACCTGCGCCGATCACCACCACATCTACGGCATCCAGTTTTTCCCCAAGCCTCTGTATCGCAGACGGATCGTTTCTAATTAAAACGTGCTTTCCCTGCTGTTTCATATACATTCCCTCCTACTTCTTACTGCCTGAACAGGACACCGCTCATAACAGCTTCCGCAATGTAGGCAATGCTCCTGCATGATCTTATACGGTTTCCCGCTTTCAATACACCTCTGCGGGCAGTTCCTGGCACATGTCCCGCACCCGATACAATCCTGGGTGATCTGGTATCCTTTTTCGGGTACTTTTTCATTCCCTATCACATAAGTTTCCCGGAAGATCGGGTTTACACCAAGGTGGAAATATTCTATCTGCGCATCTTTTATCTGGAACACAATGCCAATATCCCTTGTATCCCCCGGATACACATTAGAAAGATAGGGCTGTTCCGCAAATATCGTGTCGATCCACATCTTCTGTTCCCCATCTGCCGCAGGCACGGCCCTTGCTGACAGCCGGATCATTTCTTTATATCTTGTATACCCAAGGATCTGCACTCGCCCGTCTGCCAGCAGTTCCCGGCAGAAATCCTTCCCTCTGGCCGTGAAAAAATAGATCCCATCCGGCTCATAATGAATGGCGCTGATATTGCGGACCTGGGGATTTCCTTCCCTGTCCACGGTCGCAAACGCCAGAACACCTACATACTGTAACTTCTGTAAACAAGTTTTTGCATCCATCACCTGATCCTCCTGTCATCATTCTTACCCCATGCACCATACAGTCTAAACTTTACGGGAACTCCAATACCATATGGTTCTGATTCTCATGGGCATTTCCCAAAATACTCTCCAGATATCTCCCCGTAAATGTCCTGGAAAGCCGCCATTCCTCCAGTAACCCTTCTTCCGATACGGCTTCCTCCATACGCCCGGAAAAATAGATCTGGTTCAGTCCGGCAAAATATCCCGCCATAGCATCCTTCAATCCCCCATCTTCCATATCATGCAGTTCTGCCGCCGCCTGCCCATAGCTGGTATCCCAAAAGAAATCCCCCGCATACCGCTCAAAATCCAGCAATTCCGCCGAATCCGGTCGATGCTGTGCCGCCCATGCAGACACATCCACAGAAGATGTGGAATATTCCAGTCCCGACGGATTCAGGATGATATCCGCATACTGGTTCGGGGAAACGGGCAATGCAGAGGTGGCGATTTCACAAACCCCATCCTCTTTCCCGATATGCTGGATGTGGGGATGCCCGGTAAAATTCACGGCCACGCCATACTCCCTGTAAAGCCGCAATACCTCATCGCTGTTCCCGATCACATACCCTTCCTCAAACATACTGTGCTTCAGCAGGTTCTGATGGCTGAAAGAAAGCACCCTGCTCCCGCTCTCCTGCGTCTCATTAAGCTGCTGTTCCAGCCAGCGCAGGGTCTCCTCCGGGACAGTTCCCGGCTCCTCCACACCGTTCACATCGAGCATCAGGAGCCGCAGCCCTGCGGCAGGCTCCCATACATAACTAGAAGATGCCCGATCCCGTGAGACCGCGTCCTCATAACCAAAAGCTGAATATAGCTCCTCAAACCCTGCCGGAGAAACACTGGGTACCAGCTCATACCCATCCCCGGAAAAAGAAGCCGCATACCGGTTATCCAGGTCATGGTTCCCGGAGATCACCAGCACCGGTATCCCCGCACTCTCTATCCCTGCCAGTTTTGCTACCAGATCCTCATGGCTCTTCCTTGCGCTGTTAAAAGTAAGGTCACCGGTCAATATCAGGACATCCGGCTTATTCTTTATCACCGTATCCACAAAAGCCTCCGCCAGCTCCTCCGAATATTCCATCACCTTCCCATCGGAATGCCGGACCATCTCTGTAAAATATCCTCCATGGTCAGTCAGGGACGGAGACAGGTAATGCAGGTCCGATGCCACCATGAAATGTATCTGAGGCAGATCCTGATACTGGACAGGCATCTCCCCTTCTTCCTTTTCCTTCCGCTCCCACGCTGCAAACAGGAGCAGCCCCGCCAGCAGAAAACCGTTACCCCCATCCAGGCCTTTTTCATATTATCCCAATTCCTCCGGTACTTCGTTGTAAAAACATGTCTCACTAAGCGGTTTCCTATGCCCTCCCAGATGGGTATTCGGTGTAAAATCTTCTGCCGGATACCCCACATAGAGCATACAGACCGGCTGCCAGCTTTCCGGCAGCCTTAAAAGCTCCTTTGCTTTCCCTTCATCAAAAAAGCTGATCCACACCGTCCCAAGCCCTATGCTTGCCGCCTCCAGCATCATATGTGTGGCAACGATTGTCGCATCCGTAGCCCCGCTGCTCTTCCCGCTCTGCGGATGCTTCCAGCAGGCATCCCTGTCATAGGCCACAAACAATACCAGCGGCGCGCCATAATAAAGATTGATCTTTCCATGCTCCTTATCATCGCATTCCTCTGCAAGATCGACATACTTCTTATCATAGCCAAAAGAACAGAACTCCCTGACTTTTGAAAGGCTCTCCGGCGCATCTAACACCAGTATCCTCTGGGGCTGTGCATTTACCGCCGTAGGCGACCACCGCCCTGCTTCCAGTATCTTTTCCACTTTCTCCGCTTCCACCGGACGCTGTGCGAACTTACGCACTGTCCTTCTTTTTTTCGATATCTCCATAAAATCCATAGTTTCATACCTCCTGTCCCGAAAGATCCAGCCTGACAACTTCATTTCCATGTTCTTCCACAATCCGCACCACATCCCCGAATTTCATCCAGACCGAAAAATCAATCTGCACATCTTCCGGCACGCTGACCAGAAAATGTTTCCTTCCTTTGCCGTCTTTCAGAAACAGGTTCTTTAACACAATCCCCTTTCTCTGAACCCCTGCGCTGTCCACGTCTGCCATTGTGTGTACGGCACCATGCTCCTGTACATCATACGAAACCTTGCTATCATTAAGAAAAGCCAATACCCTTTCCTTTGTATACTCCTTTGCCATTTTCAAATTCCTCCAAAAATTTTTTGTAATAACTCAGCTATCCGCTGTAATAAGAACCCCTGTCTTTCTATTCCTGAATCCATAATAAACGATAAATATGGCCGCCGTTACCGCCCAGGAAACCGGGCAGGATAAAATGATATGATAAAGGTCCGGGAAATGAGGGACCGCAAACACGATCCATAAAATACGCACCATACACAACCCCAGGATATTCATGACCATAGGGACCACCACATCCCCCTGAGCGCACTGGTAAATATCTCATAAAAAGCAACCAGCACATAATACGGGACGATCGCCCGCAGCACTTCCATCCCGCTGTTTATCACATCCGCATCCGCCGTGAACAGATAGAGAAGGTATCTGCCGCAGGTCATGAACAGGACGCTGAGCCCTCCCGAAACCAGGACATCCAGCCCCAGGCATACCCATACGCTGCGCCGCATCCGTTCATATTTCCCCGCTCCGTAGTTCTGCCCCACAAAAGTGGCAATGGATACCGAAAACGCACCGGAAATCATCCAGAATATGGCATCCAGTTTCGCATACGCCGTATTCCCTGCCACCGCATCCGTCCCCAGCCCGTTCACCGCCGCCTGCATGATGATCCCCGATATGCTGTTCATGACGCTCTGGAAACCTGCAGGAAGCCCTATCCAGATGATGGAAAAAAATACCTCCCTGTGGAACCTGATCTTATGCAGCTTCAGGCAATAGGCCGCATCCAGCCTCATTAGCGCCCGGACAGTCAGCGCCGCGCTGATCGCCTGGGCTGTCACTGTCGCTATGGCTACCCCCGCAACCCCCATCCGGAAAACGACCACCAGGATAACATCCAGCAGGATATTGATCACACAGCAGACGATCAGATAATACAGCGGCTTCCTGGAATCCCCCATGGCCCGCAAAATAGCAGAACCTATATTGTAGATAAACACAAACAGAATACCGGCAAAATAGATCCTGAGATAGACCAGGGAGCCTTCCACCACTTCCTGCGGCGTATCCATCATTCCCAGAATCTTTGGCGTCCATATAAACCCCGCCGCCATCAGGATCACGCTCCCCGCAACAGACAATGCCATGGATGCATGCACAGCCTTATCCAGCTCTGCTGTCTTTCCGGCGCCATATGCACGGGATACAATGACTGTGGCCCCCGATGACAGCCCCACAAAAAATCCGACCACAAGGTTAATGACCGTCCCTGACGAACCGCCCACACAGGCAAGCGCCTCTTTTCCCACAAAATGCCCGACCACAATCACATCCGCCGCATTGTACATCTGCTGGAACAATGTCCCCAGAATGATGGGGAAGCAAAACACTAACAGCTGCTTCCATATAACGCCTTCCGTGATCTGATTCTTCATGACTTTAGACTGTGTCATCCTCACATCCTCCTATTACTGTTTTTTGTTCTGATTAAAGTGTAGCAGAAGGACCATCTGGAAAAAAGTACGCACTTTTTTATTACCCGGTCACCTTTTTGTAACTTAAAAAAGCTCAGAAAAATAAGAATCCCTGAGCTTTTGTTACTTTCTTCAATATATCCAATTGCAGCTTTATCTTCTTTTTATTCTTTCACAAAAACTTTTCTGATCTCACCAATATAAACTTCATGGAAATCTCTGTTCGGATAATTAAAATCAACTAACTCTTTATCTACAAAACCACTTTCCAAAAGGGGCGCATGGTAAAGTGTCCGGCAAATATAAACGGTATCCGCCTCAGCAAAATATGTCGTGCCATCTGAATAAACAGTTGTCAGACCTGTTTCTTTGATTTTGTCGCCGTTCCGTCCGGAATGAGAGCCAAGATATCCAAGTGCTTTCTTATACTCCGGACCAAATGAGCAAAGGGTAAAATAAGGCTCACTGTCCATAAATTTTTTTGTGTATCTTCCAGGACGCACATAACATATAGCCGTAGGAAGCCTGTTGCTATGGCTGTCCCTCTCCCAAAGCGCTCCCATATGACCCCACGCGATCGTCATTGCATTATATCCATGTTCTTCTGTTCCGGCAGCCAATGCCATCCAGTTATCACCAAAATCTACGAAAGGATTCATTTTTAATGAACAAATATCTATTTCTTTCACAATATCCTCCTGTCATACGCGAATAATACGGTCTTCTTTACGGGGCTTTGGTGTCGGATGCTCATCACCTTTACGGGGATAACCCAACAAAAGCTGCATCACTCCATAATAGTCAGTACGAACGCCCCATTTTTTCAGAATCTCCTGCCCATAAGGGTCTGCAAAAGCTGTCCAGCCGGCACCGATATAGCAGGAACCAATGCCCAGAGCATCAGCGGCCAGCATCATATTTTCAGCAGCCACAGCACAGTCTTCCACTGCAAACAGGAAATTCTTTGGAGCAAACATGGTGATCACTGTCGGCGCATCATAAAAGGCATTGGTCAGCGTTACATCATCTGCAATGCTGGGCTGTTCTTTAGAAACATAGCTTGCAGCGGTTGCCATTTTAGGCTTAGAGTTTGCCCTCTTAATCTTCCCAAGCCGTTCGTTGACCTCTTGATCCTGACAGACCACAAACAGGACACCCTGTCTTCCGCCTGCGCTTGGCGCATACAGCCCGGCCTGTAAAATCTGCTGTAATTTTGCTTCTTCAATCTGTTTTTCCTCAAAGCGCCGGATTGCCCTCCGATGCAGAATTGTTTTCATTACCTCATTCTGAGCGTTTTCCATCTGTTTTCCCTCCTTTTATTCTATTTCTTTCCAGCACTGCGGGTCAGCATCATAAAAGTCGCCATGCGCCCCGCTTGCCACCGCCGGGCATCCCCGGCACCATGCCTTCAGTTCGCATTTGGAACATTTCTTAAACTTGTCATA
>DLAA01000041.1 GCA_002493835.1 Lachnospiraceae bacterium UBA7060
GTATCCTTTGGCATTTGCCCGTATATCATGGTTAAAGGTAACATTGTCACTGTCATAATCCCCGACAAGTTCCACGATTTTTGCACCGCCGCCCATGACGTACAGTTTCATAAGGTTGGGATTATAGCCATGCGCTTTCAATTCCGCAAATATCTTATCCACATAGGATTTTGCCGCTTCCTCCATAAGCTGCTGGTATTCCCCGCCCACTTTTGTATCGCCAAAACGCAGATAATTCTCAATGATTTCTGCCGGAAGTTCCTCCGCTTTCCTGTCTAAGATGTGGTCACGGATCACCTTAAAACATTCGCCCACGCCAAGCCGTACCGTCCATGACCTGCTCTCTGCCGCCTTCCCATTATTGAGTATCATCACGTTCATCGTCCCGTTGCCGATATCCGCTACCATGTGCATCCCCTTAAAATCCGGCAGGCTCTCCGCTATTGCCGCATAACACTGTGGCATGACCGTACAGTCCACGATGTCAATCACATAACGCCTGCCCGCATATTTGTAATCCACATGGCGGTTCTGCATCATGTACTCCCGGAACGAATCCCTCTGCGTCTGCACCCATTTTAACGGAAGCCCTACCGCAAGATGTATTTTCGTAGAATAAAGACCTCTCGCATTTAATTCCTTTGCAATGGCGGCAAGGGTAAGGATATAATTGTCATCATCCATGCTCTTTTTCGCCACAAAATCCTTATGCCCCTCGCCTATGGTGTAATAGCTGCCCTCATACTCCAAATAATTCCTCGTAAAGATAGGCGGCTGGTCACTCCTGCTCACGGATGTCGGGAAACAACATCTTGCCGTCTTATAGTTCCCATATCCTGCATCCACGCCTAAAATAATTGTTCCGTTCATGTTGTAATCCCTAATCTTTGTCATTAAAAAAGCCCTCACTTTCATAATTGTTTTTTTCATCAAATCATCTGCTATACTTGCGTTTCACTTCTTCTTTAGTCGGCAGGCTGCCCTCCACGATAACCTTGTTTTCCCCGGATACCATTAACGCAACCTGTTCCGTGCTGTCTGTATTCAAGAGTTCGTCTGCTGACTGTCCGGCTTCCTCTATCTGCTTCCGCTTATCCGCCACATTTGCGCCTTCAATCAGCCGCCGGATCTCCGGTCTATGCTTCTCCCTGTATGCCTTTTGGTACGCCCTCCTGTACTGGCGGCGTTTCCGTTTCTTTTCTTCCTCTGCGATTTCTTCCTCCGAAATTTCCTGCGCTGGAAGTTCCACTTTCCCAATATAATTTAAGGAAATCTCAATCTCCTGCACACGGTCGCCGTCCGTCTTTTCTATTTTGTGTACCAGCACCTTGTCCAGAAATTCATTGACAATGGCAGGCGTAAGCTCCTGAATGTCAGTGTACTTATGGACAAGGCTTAAAAATTCCTCCGTCCTGTCCGTATCTTCTTCATACTGCATGAGTTTTTCCCGAATCTCTTTCATGGAAATTTCAAGCTCCTGCTGTTCCTTTTCATAATCGGAAGAAAGCATTTCATACCGTCTGTCCGGCAGCTTTCCCATTGCATTGTCCTCGTACACCTTTTTAATCAGCAGGTCAAGGTCTGCAAAGCGTTTCTCTTTTTTCGCAAGGCTGGCTTTCAGCTTTTTTACCTCACCTTTGTCCCTAATCTCCGATGCGCTCCGCATACTTTTTATAAATGCCTGCTCGTCCATGCGGACGCTTTTTAAGGCATACTGTATTGTTTCAAGGATAAGCTGCTTTGCCGTGTCCTCCTTTATGGAATGGGAGAAACACACCTGCTTATACTTTTTTCTGCTGCTGTTATAGGTGCTGCAATTAAAACCTGCGGAAGTGTGCTGAACTTCCCCGTTCGGAATCCCACGCCAGTCCCTGCCTGCCCTTGTCGTGCCCCTGCGGTAGTGCATTTTGCCGCCGCAGTCCGCACAGTAGAGCTTTCCGGTCAGCAGGCTTCCTTCCCCGCTGGTATCCACTCTCCGCACCGTCTTTCTTAATTCCTGCACCAGATACCAAGTCCTGCGGTCTATGATCGGTTCATGGGTGTCCTGAAAAATAAGGATATCTTCGCTGCTGTTTTTAACCGCTTTCTTGTCCTTGTAGGATTCCTTATGGCTGCGAAAGTTCACTGTGTCGCCCATATATTCCGGTCTTTCCAGTATCCGCACCACCGATCCGCCTGTCCAGTTGTAGGGAGTTTCAAAATCACACATGGTCTGATAATTGCCCCTTTGTCTGGTCGCCTGATAATATGACGGTTTCTCCACCTTTTCCTCCATAAGCCGCTTTGCGATCTGGTACGGTCCCATGCCCTCCACGGTCAGGCGGAAAATCTTCCTCACAACCTCCGCCGCTTCTTCATCGACAAGCCAGAGGTTTTTATCATCAGGGCTTTTCACATAGCCATATGGCGGGTTGCTTGTAATCGGTTTCCCCTCTCTCCCTTTTGCCCGTAAGACTGCTGTAATCTTCCTGCTGCAGTCACGCAGATACCATTCGTTCATGATATT
>DLAA01000028.1 GCA_002493835.1 Lachnospiraceae bacterium UBA7060
TCCCCACCCCGTGAAAAGTAACGTGCTGTCCGTACTTGCGGTTTTTATGCCGGAGTGTTATTCTATACTGGCAAAGAAAATTAACGGTTTCGGTTTTCCGGTCATGCTGCACTGGAAAACAGGCAGTACAAGTCATAGTTATCACAGGGGTGACAGGTTAGAAAGCTAGGAGTGACAGAAAATGGCAATCGAACGAGTTAAAAAATATTTTGAGAACTACGGGATGGCAGAGAAAATTCGAGAGTTTGACGTATCCAGTGCCACGGTGGAGCTGGCGGCAGCAGCTCTACAGTGTGAACCACAGAGGATTGCCAAAACATTATCCTTTCTGGTGGACGGGCATGCGGTGTTGATTGTGACTGCAGGGGACACCAAGATTGACAATGCGAAATATAAGGCGCAGTTTGGCACGAAGGCAAAGATGCTGCAGCCGGAGGCGGTGGAAACGCTGGTTGGCCATGCTGTTGGCGGCGTATGTCCTTTTGCGGTCAATGAGGGTGTGGATATCTATCTTGACGTGTCTCTGAAACGATTTGAAACGGTCTTCCCTGCCTGTGGAAGCTCTAACAGTGCGATAGAACTCACAATCGCTGAATTGGAGAAATACGCTGGGTATTTGGAATGGGTGGATGTTTGTAAGGTATCCAATTGAAAAAGGGGAAGATATATTAACAACCTATAAACAAAAGGATATGGATATCGTCAGTTGAGATTTTATTGAAGTGATTGACAATGCTGTGTCACAGTGATAAAATTAGACTGACAGTCAGTCTATAAATGGGAGCGTGCGGGTCCAATGCGTGTAGTAAAAGAAGCAGAAGAACGTAAAAACGAAATATTGGACGTGGCAGAAAAACTATTCGGAACAAAAGGCTTTGACAATACGAGCACCAGTGACATTCTCACTGAAATCGGTATTGCAAGAGGAACGCTCTATTATCATTTTAAATCGAAAGAGGAAATCCTGGACGCCATGATCAGCCGCATGACAAATCGGCTGATTGCGAAAGCAAAAGCGATTGTGGATCAGAAAAATATACCTGTGTTGGAGCGCCTTACAATGATGATGCTTTCACTTAACGTGAGTGAGGGTAAATTTGGTCAAGAGCTTTTGATGCAGGCGCATAAACCGCAGAATGCCCTCATGCATCAGAAAATGGAGAAGCATCTGCTCTCAGGTATCAATCCGATTATTGCTGATTTAATAAAAGAGGCAGCGAAGCAGGGGATATGCCAGACTGACTATCCGGAAGAAGTCGCGGAAATGACATTTTTGTATGCCAATACTATATTTGATGACCTTATGGGACATAATGAAGAAGAAAAGCTAAGAAAGATAACGGCATATATATATAATTTGGAGAGGCTTTTAAATATGGAGCAGGGCAGTATGAAAGCGGTTATTATGCCTCTTTTTGAAAAGAATGGAAAGAAAACAATAAATTAAATAACAATTCAGAGGAACAGAATGTTCCTTTGTTTTTCACTCTTTTATAGACAGGCAGACGGTCAATAGAAGAGTGCTGATGGAGAAGCATAGTCAAGAGCGGGTTTGTTATCAGCATCGGTAAAGGGAGGAGATAGACATGATGAAAACAAATTATCTGAAAAAATATATTATTAGTTCCTATGTGCTGGTCTGGGTACTCATTATTTGTGTGGCTGGCGTGGCAAGTTTGGTTTTTCATGCGCCGCCTGTTATTATGTGGATAATTCGTAATCTAATTGCATGGTCACCTACATATCTGCTTCTTATTGGATGGAAATATTTTAGGCCGGATGAAACAAGAGTGGCTTTTGTAAAGAGATGTTTTTCCGGTAAAGTAAAATTGATTCCTATGATATGTTCTTTTGCACTTACATTTGGAATCAGTGTGTTATCGTTGTTCATTTTTTCCATGATTATGGGGAAGTCAATGATATCCTATATTAATTGGGGAACAACAGCATTGCCGCTTAGTATTTTCCTGTCCTTTACTTCGGGGCCGACAGGTGAAGAATTAGGATGGCGTGGTTTTATGCGGGAAGAGTTTAACAAGAAGTATGGTTTTTTGAAATCCTCTGTCTGCCAAGGCTTGGTATGGTGTTTCTGGCATACTCTGTTGTGGGTAGTAGATTCTGAATTTACCGATTGGAGGGCAATTCCCTATGTAATTTCCAACATTGTTGTTATTACTTGTATGACTGTTTTGATGAACATTTTTTTAGAACAGCATAACAACCTGATCTATTCGGTATTGCTGCATTTTGGATTTAATATCATTTATGTATTTTTAGATGCAGATATAGGATTTTTTGTGATTTTGACGGTTCTCTATTTGATAATTACTCCGACTGCAGGATTGATAAGGAATAGAATGGTTAATAACTCATTGAAAAATAATGATTGTAAACAAAAGGGAGAAGTCGATAAACTATGGAAATAAAAATACTGGAAATATTGGAGACAGCGACAATCGCTGTCAGTGGTTTCCTGATAAAAAAATATGTATTTCTAGAGCCGGATATGGAGACCAAGAGGCAGCATATTTTTTACGGGATCAGCTTTTTATTGACGGGTATTATGTTTGTCGCTTTTGGGAAAGATGACGCAACAATGGCAGCATTATTTATGATTGGGTTAAATATCTGTCTTGGCAGGAAAAAAGAAAGATTGAGGGGACTGGTTTCGATGATACCTTTTCCGGGTATCATCAATGGGCTTTTGGTTCCGGTTCTGCTAGTGCCGCCGTATTTGATTGCACTGTCCGCACAGCAAACAAAGATCTATCAATTTGTGCTGTATGGCATATTGATTGTACTGTTTATTCTATTTTATGTAAAAGGACAGAACTGGCGCAGTTGGTTTCATGAGAATACAAAGCATAGGAGTCTGCGAAGATCAGAGAAATATCTGCTTTGGGCAGTCGGGATTTTAATGCTGCTTTTTTCTAACAACATGGCAATGCAGATTGCGGCAGACGGAGAAAGTGTGCGGGCGACAGACAGTATGTATGGACGGGGGTTGACTTCTTTCATCGGAATCAGCAGCATTTCTGCCTTTGTCATGACGATTACGATTATTGTGTTGATCATGCAGGGCAATAAGCGTTCTTTTTATCATGAGCAGGTTTCCAGTATGCAGTCGGGTATCATAACGTTTATGGCGGAGGTCGTGGAGAATAGAGATGACAATACAGGCGGGCATATCAGGCGCACAGCAGAGTATGTAGTGTGCATTGCAAAGGAGTTGAAAAGACAGGGTAAATACAGTGATATTCTAACGGACAGGTATATGAGTGACATGGTGGTGGCAGCACCGCTTCATGACATCGGGAAAATACATTTACCGGATGCTGTTTTGAACAAGCCAGGGAAACTGACGGAAGAAGAGTTTGAGATTATGAAAACGCACACTACTGCAGGAGAGGAATTGCTTACCCATGCAAAGGAAGAGCTTGGAGAGTCGGGATACCTGAATACGGCAGTGGAGATGGCGGCGTACCATCATGAATGGTGGAATGGAAAGGGCTATCCTTATGGTATAAAGGGGGAAGAAATACCGCTTTGCGCGAGAATTATGGCAGTGGCGGACGTTTTTGATGCATTGATTTCCAAACGCTGTTATAAAAATGCCATGCCGCTCGAGAAGGCATGTATGATCATCAGGGAGAAATCCGGCACTCATTTTGACCCGGCGGTTGTGGAAGCATTTTTGGCAGGAGTTCACAGCTGCGGCAGGAGTGAATGCGATTCGATCCGCTGTGTTGATTGAGATACGGGGTGCCCCTTTTAACGGCGCCCCGTATCTATTGGCTTATCCAATGGAGACATAAAATTGCTGTTGATTTTCCTGTTCTTTTTGCGATACTTTCCATTCGTCGGCAAAAGCGTCATTTGCTCTGCCCAATATGGCGAATTGGAATTTCAGTTCTCTTTGTTTTCTTTTTTCCATCTCTTTGAGCTCAGCCTGTTTCTGGTCTGTATTGACATCGCGTCTTTTATCCTGCCTTATTTCTCCTTCTAAAACGGCAATGTCATTGTTAGTGCCTGCGATGACAGCTCCTTGACGGTCTGCTTGCTGCAAGGAAGAATCTGCGGATACCATTGCCTGCATTTCCTTGTAGGAGAAGCCGGTGTCTGTATCGCTGTCTATGGGTTCTGTTTCTTTTTCATCTATGTTCTCTTCGGTGTTTTCATCTGTTGAAACTTTTTCTGGATTTGTGCCGGCTTTTTCGGGCTGGTTCATCTCTTCCATTAAAATAACAGTGCCATCGCTGCTTTTGTATATGACAGTTCCCGGCTGTCCGGTTTGCTGTTCTTTTGCCGGTTCCTGTGCTGATGATGTCTCCTGCTCCGATTTCGTCTCTTCCTGCATCCTTGCCAGCATGATTTCTCTCTTCTGTGTTCTGCAAAGCTCTTCCTGATGCTGCTTTAGTTCTGTGTTGAGACCGGATATTTCTTTTTGAAGCTTCTTTTTTTCGTTTGCTTTTTCAGTGACAGTAAGTTCTTCTTCTGAAGACAATTTCTGCATTTTTTGCTGGACATCTGCGATTTCATTTTGAATGTTTTTGCTTTTTTGATCTTTCAAATTTGATGCATTTGTCACAGTCGTCTGCATGCCGAACATACTATTCATTGATGGTATGCTGCCAATTGCCATAGAGTCAACTCCTTCCTTATTTTTATATGCCATAGGAAATTGCGACAGTGAAAATCACTTAAGGAGAATGCGAAGCATTCTCTGAATTCTGTTTGCCGGTTATTTCGTTTACTATACTTATAGTTTACTATTAGGTACAGGCAGGAGGCAAGACTGTTTTTATAATGTATTGCATTTTTGGTGAAATAGACGAAGAATGATAAAAGTTTTCTCTAGGTGATTACTTTTTCGAATGATTTAAATGCTCCTTAATTTTAGTTTAGACAGGTGATTTCCATGACCTGTTCGATCATCTGGTGCAAGAGTCGGCTTTGAGGGGTGTCTGCTGCCCGATAATAGACTTCCTTCCCCTCACGGCGGCTGGTGATCAGGCCGCTGCTGCGCAATGGGCGCAGGTGATGGGAGACTGCAGGGCTGGACATATCCAGCAGAGCAGAAATATTGATGACACATTCTTCACAGTGGCAGAGCAGAAAAAAGATACGGATTCTGGTGGGATCTCCGAGTTGTTTGAAGATTTCTGCAACCGCCTGGAAATCATCGATATTATTGAGCTGCTCTTGGATACGAGATGTTTTTGTTTCATCTTCATGATGGTGTGGTAGTTCTTTTTTTATCATATAAATTCCTCCGTTTTCACTCCCGCGAGCAAAAAGCTCTCGTCTTTTGCATCACATCCATCAGGATTTCAATATTTTTTAAGGAATTTCCGCACTCGAGGGAATGATTGCAGCCTTCATACACAGTTAGCGGAATGTGATTTACTTCTGCAAGCCGGATTATATCATCCGTATTGCTCCATGGATCTGCGGTTCCAATAAAAGCGGCGGCTTTGACCGGCGCAAATGAGAAGGTCTGGGCCAGAGGTGTATACAGAACTTGTTTAGCATCAGTCAGTTCTTGTTTTTTGGCATAGGAGGCGGCAATGATTGTTCCAATGCTTTTTGAGACAAAGAGCACGTCGTCACAGGCAGACCAGTCAATGTCTGCAAGTGCCGTTTCGGCTTGTGAGAACAGTGCTTTGTAGGCTTCCATCATTTTCTCGTCATTGCCGCGAAGATTTTCGGCTTTATAAGTATAGTTCACATTTCTGTAGTCTTCATACCCCAGTTCGCAGGCGATCTTTCGGCTGTAATACAAAAGAGGCTTGTCGCAGTGGTATCCGATGCCGGGAAAGTAGACAGCTATTTTTGACATGGCAGTTTTTCCTTTCTCAATTTTTCTGTTGTCTTGTTCTGTATGATAAATGATTTTGCATTTATGTTTGGTTTCCACTTCAAATATGTAGTTTGCCACATAATATACTTGGATTTTGTGGTTGTCAATACAAAAATGGAGTTATTTAAGGAAATTCTTGAACATTTGATAGTCTACGCATCTTTCCCTACATTTCTATTTTAATAAAATATGAAATTGATTTCAGTATTATATACAAAAAACATTATTAGAAATTATATAATATGTCAATTTACAATAATTACATGAAATAGTATTCTATAGTAAAAGTGAAATCGATAACATAATGGAAATGGGATAAAGTGCAAAAGGAGAGGATGGATATGGAGAAAAAAGTGATTTTCTTAGATATTGACGGGACATTGACGGAACCCGGGAGCAATGATCCGCCAAAGTCCGCTATACAGGCAATCGAACAGGCAAGAGGAGAAGGGCATTATGTGTTCCTGTGCACTGGCAGAAATTATGATATGCTTCGGCCGATTTTGAGATATGATTTCGATGGATTGATAGCCAGTTCGGGGGGATATATCGAATGTGGCGGCAAGGTGATATATGACTGTCCGATGACGGAGGGCCAAAGACAGTCCGTGATGGATCTTTTACAGAAGAATGGAATATTCCGAACCGTGGAGTGTATGGACGGCGCATACACGGATGAAGGGTTTAAGGATTTTTTGAGAGAACATGCCGGGGAAGGAGGCAACAGCGAATTGCTGCGCTGGCGGGAACAGATCGAAAAATCGCTGAATATTCGTCCGATGAAAGAGTATAGGGGACAGCCGGTATATAAAATTGTCATTATGAGCCCCTCGCTTGAGCAGATTGCAGAACCGTCCAAGGTGCTGGCATCCGATTTTGTGTTCTGTATACAGGATAAAGAGAAAGGCGGCTTTATCAACGGGGAAGTGGTGAACAGGAAATTTGACAAAGGGAAAGCGGTACTAAAAGTATGCAGCTATCTCGGGATTCCCGTAAGCGATTCTGTAGGGTTTGGCGACAGTATGAATGACAGGGAAATGATAGAGACGGTGGGACTTGGCATATGTATGGAAAACGGCAGTTTGGCATTGAAAGAAATTGCCGACGACGTTTGTCCTTCCGTGAAGGAAGACGGGATTCGAAATGCCTTTCTCAAATATCATCTTATAAACAAATGCTATTAAAGAAAAGAAGGAAAAACGGGTTTCACATGAAAAGGAGGAGAGCGGGATGGCTATGGATTATTCCAAATGTGCAAAGGAGATTTATGAAACGCTGGGTGAAAGAAGTAATCTGGTAAGCGTGGCGCACTGCGCGACCAGGCTTCGTCTGGTCACTGTAGACAACAGCAGGATCGATATGAAAAGGCTGGAGAACATCGATGGGGTGAGAGGGGTATTCAGCAACAACGGACAGCTTCAGCTCATCATCGGTACGGGCACGGTGAACAAGGTATATGACGAATTTTTGAAAGTGAGTGGTATGAGCGCCGCTACAAAAGAGGAAGTAAAAGCGGCGGCAGCGGCCAAACAGCCCCTATTTAAGAGGATGATCAAGGCATTGGGTGACGTGTTTGTTCCAATTCTGCCAGCAATCGTGGCTTCCGGTTTGATGATGGGTCTGGTCGAAGCTCTTGGTAAGGCGCTTCCGTCCTTTGCGGGAAGTGACTGGTATGGGATTCTGGATTTGATGGCAAATACAGCGTTTACGTTTCTTCCGATTCTGATTGCGGTATCTGCAGCGAGGGTGTTTGGCGGCAATATTTTTCTTGGTGCTGTGATCGGTATGATCATGATTCACCCAAATCTGATCAACGCCTGGTCCGTTGGATCCATGAACGCGGCGGATATTCCAGTGTGGCGGCTGTTTGGGTTCTTCTCGATCCGCCAGGTGGGATATCAGGGACATGTGATTCCGGTTGTCATTGCAGTGTGGCTGATGTGCAAGATCGAGAAACAGCTGCATAAACATGTGCCGGAAATGATAGACCTATTTGTGACACCTCTGTGCACAGTACTCGCGACGGCATTTATCACACTGGGAATCATTGGTCCGATTTTCTCTACGGCGGAGACTTATGTTTTGGAATTTGCGGGATGGATCATCACGGTTGGACACGGTATTGGTGCCATGATTATGGGCGCTTTATATCCGCTTACAGTTGTGTGCGGCATTCATCATATGTATAATGTAATTGAAGCTGGTATGTTGTCGGCGGTGGATGGATTGAATATCTGGATGCCCATCGCTTCGGCGGCAAATTTTGCGCAGGGAGCCGCCTGCCTGGCAGTGGGCTTGAAAGCGAAAAATAGGAAGACAAAATCGGTGGCAGTTCCCTCCTCTTTATCTGCGGCGCTCGGCATTACGGAGCCAGCGATTTTCGGTGTCAACCTGCGGTTTGTAAAGCCGCTTGTCTGCGGTATGATTGGTGGTGCGGCTGGTGCGCTGTTTGGTTCGATGTTCCATATTGGGGCAACTTCCTATGGGGTTACAGGACTGCCTGGATTTTTGATCACGCTGGATTACACGGTGCAGTACGCGATTGTCCTCGCGGTGTCCTTTGGTGTTTCGTTTGTCCTCACATGGTTTGTGTGGAAGGAGGAGACGCAGGAAGATGGCGGTGCAGAAAAGACAGAAGCGCAGACGGAAAATGTGCCGGCTGTGTCTGTAGAGACAGCGGAGGCAGGAGAAAGGGTTTTGCTTGCACCACTCAAAGGAAATGTGATAAACAGGGAAGAAATACCTGACGAGACATTTGCGGCTGGAGTTCTCGGGGACGGCGTAGGGATCGAGCCGGAAGCCGGGGAAGTAGTTGCTCCGTTTGACGGGGAGATTTCCACGGTCGCGGAAACCCATCATGCTGTAGGCATTACCGGCCCGGGAGAGATGGAGGTTTTGATCCATGTGGGAATTGACACCGTAAATATGAAAGGCGATGGGTTTGAGGTTTTTGTCTCAGAAGGAGATAAAGTGAAGGCGGGACAGAAGCTTATGACTTTTGACATGGGGAAAATCAAAGCGGCTGGATACAGTGCGACAACAGCGGTGCTTCTGACAAACAGCGACGATTATCCGGATTTTAAAATTGTGAAGACAGGAAAGACGGATATACTGGAAAAATTGATTTCTGTGGGAAATGCATAAACAAAGAATTTGTGATCCTTCGGAATGGAGGAAAGCGTGAAAAGAAAAAAGTGGAAAGGATAAAAGTACAAGATATGAAAAAAGACGACAGTATCTTTCAGGAACGATTGGCGAGGCACCACGACGAACTGCGCTGGCTCTATATGGAACTTTACGGAAATGATTCCATGTTTGCCGAATTGTGCGACCGCATGAGGACATTCTTTTTGGAGAGAGACAGTCAATTGCAGAAGTATGATCTGGACAGGGAGAAGAACCCGGGCTGGTATAAGAAAAACGATATGCTGGGCATGATGTTCTATATTGACAACTTTGCCGGAGACATGAAAGGTGTAGAATCGAAGTTAGACTATATTGAACAGTGTCATGTTAATTATGTTCATCTCATGCCGTTTCTTGACACGACAAAGGGGCGGTCCGACGGGGGATATGCGGTATCAGATTTCAGGAAGGTGCAGGAAAAGCTTGGGTCTATGGAAGACCTGGAGAGCCTGACGGCCGCCTGCCACAAAAAAGGAATCAATGTCTGCATGGATTTTGTGATGAATCATACGTCGGAGGATCATGAGTGGGCGAGAAAGGCCCGCCAGGGGGACGGCGAATACATGAGCAGATACTTTTTCTTTGCGGACAGGACACAACCGGATCAATATGAGCGGACTGTGCCGCAGGTATTTCCGACTACTGCGCCGGGTAACTTTACATGGATTGAGGAGGCCGGGCATTATGTTATGACGACATTTTACCCGTATCAATGGGATTTAAATTATAGAAATCCGCGGGTGTTCAATGAGATGATGTACAACTTTCTCTATTTGGCAAACAGGGGAATCGATATCATCCGCATTGATGCGGTGCCTTATATCTGGAAAGAACTGAACACTTCCTGCCGGAATCTGCCTCAGGTTCACACCATTGTACGGATGATGCGCATGATCGGGGAGATCGTGTGCCCGGGCATTCTGCTTCTCGGGGAAGTCGTTATGGAGCCAGCGAAGGTGACCCCCTATTTTGGCACGGTGGAGAAACCGGAGTGCCATATGCTCTACAATGTCACCACGATGGCGACCACATGGCATACGGTAGCCACGAGGGATGTCAGACTGCTAAAACGGCAGCTGGATATCGTAAATGCTCTGCCAAAAGAGTATGTATTCCTGAACTACCTCCGCTGTCACGATGACATCGGATGGGGTCTTGACTATGGGGTACTGCTGTTGGACGGCATTGGTGAGAGAAGCCATAAGCAGTATTTAAATGATTACTTTCAGGGATATGCGGGAGGCAGCAACAGCAGGGGCGAACTCTATAACGCTGATCCTGTCACAGGCGACGCCAGATTTTGTGGAACCACTGCATCCATGTGCGGATTGGAAAAAGCGGAAGCGCAGCAGGATGAGGATGCCGCAAAAAAAGCCGTCAGGCTGGTGCTGATGCTTCACGCGTACATGTTTATGCAGTCCGGCATTCCGGTTCTGTACAGTGGCGATGAGATTGGACAGATCAATGATTATTCTTACAAAGAAGATCCCAATAAGGCGGCGGATTCCCGTTATCTGCACAGAGGTCCTATGAACTGGAAGCAGGCGGATAAAAGGAATGATATCAGTACGGTCGAAGGACAGATCTTCCAGGGACTTAACAGGCTGGAGCAGATCAGAAAGACAGAGCAGGTTTTTGTGTCGGAAGCGGACGCATGGACTATTGAAACTTGGGATCCCTCTATATTATGCATTGGCAGATATTATAATGGGGAAAAGATGATCGGGATATTCAATTTCAGTGAGTATGACAAGACAGCGTGGATAAATGAAACCGACGGCGAATATGTGGAATTGATTTCTGGAGAGGACAAAAGGCCAGTCGGCGTTGACATACCGGCATACGGGTTTTATTATATGAAGAAGAAATAGAACATATAACTTCAGCTTAAGGAGCGGTGTCGGTGAATATAGCGGAGATTGCGGACATGGCAGGTGTGTCGAGGGCTGCCGTGTCCCGCTATTTTAACAATGGATATATTTCGGAAGAAAAGAGGGAGGCCATTAGAAAGGTAGTAGAGAAAACGGGGTACAGACCATCTGTGCAGGCACAGACGCTGCGGACCAGGAAAACGAAAATGATCGGGGTGATTGTGCCAAAGATCGCCTCCGCATCCATCGGAAAAGTGGTGGAAGGGATCCTATCCGTACTGAATGAAAACGGTTATCAGATGCTTCTGGCAGTTACCCAGAACGATCCACAGAAAGAATTGGAGTACCTGTCAGCTTTCCATGAAAAACAGGTGGATGGCGTTGTGCTGGTTGCCACTATTTTTACGCCAAAGCACAAGCGTATGCTGAAAAGCCCGTCGGTTCCGGTTGTGATTGTGGGACAGCAGATGGCCGGTCAGTATGCCGTGTTCCATGACGATTATCATGCCTCTTATGACCTTACGAAACTATTTCTGGAAAAAGGAAGAAAGAAACTGGGATATATTGGCGCCATACAGCAGGATAAAGCGGTAGGGGAACAGCGCTACCGGGGATTTTGCGATGCAGTGTGCGATATGGGGGCGGATGAGCTTGCCGGCAATTTTGTCACGGCGGCTTTTACAGTTGCATCCGGGTATGAAAAAACAGGAGAATTGCTGGAAAAATGCGGGCAGCTAGACGGGTTGATCTGTGCGACGGATACGATGGCGGCAGGCGCCATGCAGTATTTGAGAGAGCATGGTATAAAGGTGCCAGAGCAGGTTCTGATCGCAGGGCAGGGGGATTCCGATATGGCAAGGGTGACATCTCCCCCTCTTATCACTATCCATTACTCTTATGAAAAGAGCGGCGAGATAGCGGTCCGCATGTTGATGGAATTGCTGGGACAAGGGGAGGGCGCAATAAAAGAAGTAAAACTGGAGTATTATATTGTGGATCCAGAGGCGGATAGTTAGCAATATTGTTATAATGATGGCAAAAATGCAAAGGAAGGGATACACTAGTTATGAAAACTAAAGTCTTTATTGATGGAAGTGAAGGCACAACAGGGCTGAGAATCAATGAACGGTTTCAAAATCGCGGTGATATAGAATTATTACATATTAGCCCGGAGTTAAGAAAAGATCCGGGGGAGAGAAAGAAGATGATCCATGCGTCGGATATTACTTTCCTCTGCCTGCCGGATGAGGCGGCAAGGGAATCTGTCGCACTTGCGGAGGATGAGGATGTGATAATCATCGACGCGTCCACGGCACACCGGACGGAACCGGGATGGGCATATGGTCTGCCGGAATTGTCCAAGGAACATAGAGAAGCTGTAAAAAAAGGCAGAAGGATAGCGGTTCCGGGGTGCTATGCAACCGGATTTATTTCGCTGGTGTATCCGTTGATTGCGGGGGGGATTCTTCCGAAAGAGTATCCAGTGAGCAGTTTTGCCATTTCGGGATACAGTGGAGCCGGCAAGAAGACCATAGCGGCTTACGAAAACGAGAACAGGCCGAAGGAGTTATCGTCGGGGAGAGAATATGCGCTGACACAGCAGCATAAGCATTTGAAAGAGATGCAGAAAATTACGGGACTTGCGCGCATCCCGCTGTTTTCCCCGATCATTGACGACTATTACAGCGGCATGGTTGTTTCCGTGCAGTTGTATGCGGATCTGCTTGCAAAAGAGGAAACGCCGGAAACGCTGCTGCATTATTATGCAGAGTATTACCAGAATCAGCGGTTTATCCAAGTGAGCGATGCAGATGATGAAATTGCAGCCGGCGGATTTTTGGCAGGGAACGGATTGTCCGGCTGGGATGGTTTAAAAGTTTATGTGACAGGAAATGAGGAGCGCATTGTCGTTTCTTCACAGTTTGACAATTTGGGGAAAGGCGCGTCCGGTGCGGCAATTCAATGTATGAATATTATTCTGGGATGTGATGAGGCGGCGGGGCTCGATTTGTGAGTGCATTTGGAAAGAAGAATCCAGGTGTTTTTATATCGGGCAGAAATTTTGAAATATAACGGCGGCTTTGGAGTATTTTGTATGCATCAGGCGAACGGTCACGGTATTGATGATGAGAGTGGGGAAGATGGTTGACAAGAGGAAAGTGAAAATTTTATAATATATATAATATTAGCGTCAGCAGATAGATATTCTGTGCGCGGTATTTCATTTCCATTCATTTTTTACGCAGGGGGAACAACGAAATGAAAAGTATTCGAACCAAAATCACCTTATGCCTTATTCTTACGGTTCTGGTAAGCCTGGTGGTGTCCGGAGCTTCCAGCATTTCACTGAATTACAACAGTGTCATGTCCACAGTGGAACAGATGATGACTGAGACGGCTGTCTTGGCGGCAGGCCGGGCACAGCAGGAGCTGACGGCATACAAGAATGCGGTTATGGAGATCGGCTGTATTCCGGAGCTGGCCGATGCGGATGTGTCCGTTGAGGAGAAACGTGCTATTATTGACAACCGCGTTGCCATGCATGGGTTCCAGAGAGGGAACATTATCGCCATGAACGGCATCAGCATTTTTGATGGGAAGGACTATTCAGACCGCGAATATGTACGGCAGGCCCTGCAGGGCAACGTTTATGTGTCGGAGCCTTTGATCAGCAAGATTACCGGAGAACTGTCCATTATGGTTGCGGCGCCTCTGTACGCTGAGGAAACTTACGGTTCTTCCATTGTGGGCGTTGTCTATTTTGTGCCGAAAGAGACTTTTTTGAATGATATTGTGTCGGCTATTCAGATTGGTGAAAATAGCAGGGCCTACATGATCAATAAATCCGGCGATACCATTGCCGATATTACCCTTGAGACGATCACGACCCAAAATATAGAAGCGGAGTCGAAAGAGGATCCGTCCCTTTTAGAGCTGGCAGCGATCCATTCAAAGATGCGTCAGGGGGAAACAGGATTTGGAAGTTATACAAGTGGAGAACGGAAAATGTTCTCAGCCTATGCGCCTGTGGAGGGCACAGACGGCTGGAGCATTGCGGTGACTGCGCCGCAGTTAAACTATCTGGGTTCCACGTTGAAGGCCATAGTTGTCAATATTGCGGTGATCATAATTGCCATAGTAATCTCTTCTATCATCGCTTTGTTGCTGGCATTTAGGATCAGCGGGCCGATGAAAGCCTGTGTACAGCGCATGAAGCTGCTTGTGGAAGGAGATCTGGATACACCTATGCCTCAGATCATCAGCAAAGATGAAACAGGAGTGCTTGCCAGGTCAACGGCGTCCTTGGTTGAGGGATTGAGCATTGTGATCAACGATATCGGGTACTTGCTCAACGAGATGGCAAACCAGAATTTCAATGTACACACCGAGCATGAGGATATATATGTTGGCAGCTTCCGGAATATTTTACTCTCTGTGCGCAATATGAAGGAGGAGTTGAGTAAGGCGATGCGCCAGGTCAACCGCTCCGCAGAAGAGGTATCTGAAGCCAGCAATCAACTGTCCGCAAGTGCCCAGATGCTTGGTCAGGGAACAACGGAGCAGGCCAGTTCGGTGGAGGAGCTGGCGGCAAGGATCAGTGTCATTTCTGATCAGGTGAAGAATACAGCGGAAGGGGCATTGACTGTACGCAGTCAGACACATCAGACCGGCGAGGAGGTTCTTTTGTGCAACCAGAAGATGCAGGATCTGGTGGAAGCCATGGAGAAGATTCAGACAAGTTCTATTGAAATAGAAAAGATTTTAAAGACAATAGACGATATTGCATTCCAAACAAATATACTTGCGCTGAATGCGGCTGTGGAAGCGGCGAGAGCTGGCACCGCCGGTAAAGGGTTTGCCGTTGTGGCAGAGGAGGTACGCAATTTGGCGGGCAAATCTGCACAGGCAGCGCAGAATACTTCTGTACTCATCGAGAATTCTACGGAGGCGGTACATACTGGTACGGGAATTGCCCAGAATACGGCGGATGTTCTGCTTGGTGTTGTGAACAGCATACAAGGTGTGGTTGACTCTATCGATCAGATCGCGGCGGTATCGAGCGAACAGTCGGAGGCAGTGGAACAAGTTTCCGAGGGGATCAATCAGATCTCAGTTGTGGTACAGAATAACAGCGCTACCGCGCAGCAGAGTGCAGCGGCGAGCGAAGAACTTTCCGCCGAGGCGGCGTGCTTAAAAGAAATGGTAGGGCAGTTCACGCTTGCGTCAGAATAAAATCATTCCGAGGAGGAATGATGCAGATATATTTTTGTTTGAACAACGCCAGACTTTCTATCGTTAGGTTCTAGATAGGAAGCTCTGGCGTTTATGGCAGAGTTGGCAGAAGAGGGGGTAAAATTATGAAAAAGTATGTAATGGCATTGGATGCGGGGACAACAAGCAACAGATGTATCTTATTTAATGAAAGAGGAGAGATGTGCAGTGTGGCACAGCGGGAGTTTACCCAGTATTTTCCAAAGCCGGGATGGGTGGAGCATGATGCGGATGAGATTTGGGCGAGCCAGCTTGGCGTAGCAGTTGAGGCGATGAACATGATTGGAGCGACTGCGGAGGAAATTGCGGCGATCGGCATTACCAATCAGAGGGAAACTGCGGTTGTATGGGACAAAAATACAGGCGTACCCGTATATCATGCTATCGTGTGGCAGTGCAGAAGGACTGCGGAGTACTGTGACGAACTGAAAGAGAGGGGGCTTACTGACCAGTTCAGGAAAAAGACAGGACTTGTAATTGATGCTTATTTTTCGGCTACAAAAATCAAATGGATTTTGGACAATGTGCCGGGAGCGAGAGAAAAGGCTGAAAATGGGGATTTACTGTTTGGCACAGTGGAGACGTGGCTGATCTGGAAGCTGACAAAGGGTGTGGTCCATGTGACGGATTATTCCAATGCTTCGCGCACGATGCTGTTTAATATCAATACATTAGAATGGGATGACGAAATTCTCTCAGAATTGGATATTCCGAAAGGTATGCTTCCCGAGGTAAAGCCGTCAAGTTGTATTTATGGAGAAGCGGATTCCTCTTTCCTGGGGGGACCGGTTCCGATCGCAGGTGCGGCGGGAGACCAGCAGGCCGCACTGTTCGGACAAACATGTTTTACGGCGGGGGAGGCCAAAAACACCTACGGAACAGGCTGTTTTTTGCTTATGAATACAGGAGAAAAACCGATCTTTTCCGAGAATGGTCTTGTGACGACAATCGCGTGGGGACTTGACGGGAAAGTATATTATGCGCTGGAGGGTTCTATTTTTGTGGCAGGCGCGGCGGTGCAGTGGCTGCGCGATGAATTGCGGATCATTGATTCCGCGGCGGATTCTGAGTATATGGCCAAAAAAGTAAAGGACACAAACGGTTGTTATGTGGTGCCGGCGTTTACCGGACTGGGGGCGCCCTATTGGGATCAGTATGCGAGAGGAACCATTGTGGGGATTACGCGGGGCGTGAATAAGTATCATATTATTCGCGCGACGCTGGAGTCTCTGGCTTATCAGGTGAATGACGTGATGAGGGCCATGGAGTCTGACTCCGGGATAAAAATTGCATCGCTGAAAGTGGACGGCGGTGCAAGCGCCAACGATTTTCTGATGCAGACTCAGGCCGATATCGTGAATGTGCCTGTTATCCGTCCGCAGTGTGTGGAGACAACTGCAATGGGAGCGGCGTATTTGGCAGGCCTTGCGGTGGAATACTGGAAGAATAAAGAAGATGTCATAAAAAATTGGACGAGCGATTATATCTTTGAACCGTCCATTGAGAAAGCGGACAGGGAAAATAGGATCAAAGGATGGAATAAAGCCGTGAAATATGCCTACGGATGGGCAAAAGAAGAGTGATTGACAGAAAGGAGCGCTATGTACGATATCATTATAATTGGGGCGGGCGTATCGGGGGCGGGGATCGCCCGGGAATTGTCCCGCTATCAGGCGAAAATTTGCGTGATAGAAAAGGAAGAAGATGTCTGCTGCGGCACTTCCAAGGCCAACAGCGCGATTGTACATGCCGGCTATGACGCGGCGCCGGGGTCGCTCAAAGCAAAATTGAATGTGCGCGGAAACCAGATGATGGAGAATCTTTCCAAAGAGCTGGATTTTGCGTTTCAGAGGAACGGGTCTCTTGTCATATGCAGGGATGAGGAGGAGCTGCCGGCGCTGCAAACGCTTTATGAGAGGGGATTGACTAATAAAGTCAGCGGTTTGTGTATATGGAACAGGGAGGAAGCGCTTGCCATGGAGCCGAATCTGACGGATGATGTGTGCGCCGCCTTGTATGCACCCACTGCAGGGATTGTGTGCCCCTTTGAGTTGAACATCGCGCTGGCAGAAAACGCGTACATGAATGGGGTAGAATTTAAATTCGATACAACCGTAAAAGAAATTAAAAAACGAGAAGAAGGGTATGAGCTGCATACAGACAAAGGTGTATTTAGGGCAAAATATGTGGTAAACGCGGCCGGCGTGTATGCGGATGAGATGCATAACATGGTGAGTGAAAGGAAAATCCATATCACGCCAAGGCGCGGGGATTATTGTCTGCTGGATAAATCCGCTGGAAGCCATGTGAAGAGAACGATCTTCGCACTGCCCGGCAGACTGGGAAAAGGGATTTTGGTTACCCCGACTGTCCATGGCAATCTTCTGATTGGTCCAACGGCCATGGATGTGGAGGACAAAGAGGGGGTAAACACCACGAGGGAAGGATTGGAACAGGTATTAGACAAAGCCGGCCTAAATGTGAAAAATCTTCCCATGAGACAGGTGATCACATCGTTTGCCGGACTGCGGGCACACGAGGACGGAGATGATTTCATCATAGAAGAGGTGGAGGATGCGAAGGGATTTATCGACTGTGCAGGAATAGAATCACCAGGAATTGCAAGCTGCCCGGCGATCGGAGAGATGGTGGCACAGATGATCAGGGATAAGATGGGGCTTCAGGAGAAAAAGGATTTTATTCCCACAAGAAAAGGGATATTGAAGCCGGATACTTTGAGCAGGGAAGAGAGAAACGCATTGATTCAGAAAAATCCCGCTTACGGCAGTATCGTCTGCCGTTGTGAAATGATTACAGAAGGAGAAATTATGGATGCCATCAGACGTCCCCTCGGGGCAAAGTCTTTGGATGGCATAAAACGCAGGACAAGGGCGGGGATGGGACGGTGCCAGTCAGGGTTCTGTTCGCCGAGAGTGATGGAAATATTGGCAGGAGAGAGAAAGATAAGCACGTTCGATGTCACAAAATGTGGCGGGGAATCGCAGATTGTTGTCGGAAACAATAAGGATATACTGTGAGTCTGTGCGGCAGGCAGCGCAGAAATGAGGATGAATATGAATAAATATGATATTGTGATCATCGGAGGCGGCCCGGCAGGGCTGGCGGCAGCTATTTCTGCAAAGAAGAACGGGATAGACCGTGTTTTGATTTTGGAGCGGGACAAAGAGCTGGGCGGTATTTTAAATCAGTGCATTCACAATGGGTTTGGGCTTCACACGTTTCAGGAGGAGCTGACAGGACCTGAGTATGCGGAACGTTTTATCAGTCAGGTGAAAGAACTGGATATCGATTACAAATTGAATACCATGGTCATGGAGATCGACCGGGAGAAAAAGGTGACGGCGATGAACCGGGAAGACGGTCTGTTTGACGTGCAGGCGAAAGCGGTTATTCTTGCGATGGGGTGCCGGGAGAGAGCCAGAGGAGCATTGAATATACCGGGATTTCGTCCGGCTGGCATCTACTCTGCCGGTACAGCACAGCGGCTGGTAAATATGGAAGGATATATGCCGGGCAGGGAAGTTGTGATTCTTGGTTCCGGTGATATCGGGCTGATTATGGCAAGAAGAATGACGCTGGAGGGGGCGAAGGTGAAGGTGGCAGCTGAGCTTATGCCGTATTCGGGCGGACTCAAAAGGAATATTGTACAGTGTTTGGATGATTACGGAATTCCGTTAAAGTTAAGTCATACAGTTATCGATATCAAGGGGAAAGAGCGGGTGGAAGGTGTTACGCTTGCGGAAGTTGACGGCAAAGGGAAACCCATTCCGGGAACGGAGGAATTCTATTCCTGCGATACACTTTTGCTCTCCGTGGGGTTGATACCGGAGAATGAGATTTCCGGAAATATGGGTGTGGAGATGAATCCGGTCACATCGGGACCGAAAGTGAATGAAAGCTTTGAGACAAATATCAAAGGGGTATTCGCCTGCGGCAATGTGCTTCATGTGCATGACCTGGTAGATTTTGTGTCGCAGGAGGCAGCGGCAGCAGGCAAAAACGCGGCTGCTTATGTAAAGAAGGAACATACAGAAGACGGAGCAGGGCGGGAGATCAGTCTGATTCCGGCAGAGGGTGTCAGATACACTGTCCCTTCAACTGTCAATGCCGCACGCATGGATGAGAAGCTGACCGTGCGTTTCCGTGTAGGCAATGTATACAAAAACTGTTATGTGAGTGTTTATTTTGGTGAGGAACGGGTGATTCACAGAAAACGCCAGGTGATGGCACCGGGAGAAATGGAAGAAGTGAATTTGTCAAGGGCACAGATTCTGCAATATCCGAACTTGGAAAACATAACAGTAAAGGTTGAGGAGGATGAGACGAATGGAAGTAAAGAATCTGACCTGCATTAATTGTCCCATGGGCTGTCCTCTGACCGTTGAGATAGAGGCAGGACAGGTTGTCCGAGTAAGCGGAAATACCTGTAAACGGGGTGATGTCTATGCGCGCAAGGAAGTGACCAATCCGACCAGAATCGTAACCTCCACGGTCAGAGTGATGCATGGGAAATTGGATGTGGTATCTGTAAAGACTAAGGAAGACATTCCGAAAGAGAAGATTTTTGCGTGTGTGAGGGCGTTGAAAAGTGTGCAGGTGGAGGCGCCGATCCATATGGGAGACGTGATTGTGAAAAATATCGCCGATACAGGTGTGGATGTGACTGCGACAAAGAATGTGGAGAGGCAGTAAATGATTGACATATATTATGTGGAGGACGATGAAACCATATCGCAGGTTGTGACGGAATTTCTTGGACGACACGGTTATCGTGTCTTAACCTTTTCAACGATTGCCAAAGCGAAAGAGGCCTTGCAGGACAGGTGTCCGACACTTGTCCTGATAGACTGGAATATGCCGGATGGAAACGGGAGTATGCTTGTGCACTGGATCCGTTCCAATTGGAAGGAACTGCCGGTAATTTTTCTCACTGTACGCGGAGATTCCAGAGATATTGTTACTGGTTTTCAGAATGGCGCGGACGATTATGTGGTGAAACCTTTCGAACTGGATGTTCTGCTTTCACGTATTACGGCGTTGCTGCGCAGAACGGGAAATGTCGCAAAACAATATTTGTCCTGTGGCGCTATATCTATCAATCAGGGCTGTATGTCAGTCAAAAACGGTGCGGAGGAAATCAGTTTAAGTCCGTCAGAATATCAACTGCTTTTGCATTTGCTGCAGAATAAGGGAAAGACCGTTACCAGAAGAAACCTATTGGAGAAAGTTTGGGACAGCGTCTGGTGATCCATAATTCCTTTGCGGTGTCCATGAACAGCCGGATTCACCAGTTCGGTATTTTTGCGAGCGTCGGCGCGACGCCGAAACAGATTCGGACTTGTCTGCTGCAGGAGGCGATTGTCCTCTCTGCGGTTCCGGTTTTGACGGGAATTGTGTTGGGCGCTGCGCTCAGTTTTGGCACAGTGTGTCTGATGGGAGATTTTGCGGAGAATCTTGTGGGCGGGCGGCGGATGTCCTTTGGCCTGCATCCGGCTGTTTGGCTTCTCATCCTTTTGCTGGCTGTTTTGACAGTGCTTGTCTCCGCATGGATTCCGGCGAAAAGGCTGAGCAGGCTGACGCCGATGGAGGCCATCCGGGGCACGGAGGAACTACAGCTTAAAAGGCGCAGGATCGGCGCCCTATTACCGACAGGTTGTCCTGTTTTATATGCGCTGTTCGGTATGGAGGGGGAGCTGGCAGGCAGTGCACTCAAGGCACAGAAAAGGGCGCTGCGCACCACATCCGTGTCCCTGACGCTTGCCTTTTTCGGCTTTATGGTGACGCAGTGTTTCTGGACGCTCTCCGGCATCAGTACCAATCATACTTATTTTGAGAAATATCAGGATGCGTGGGATATTATGGTGACCGTGAAGGATACCGATATAGAGGATTTTACACGGACCGAAGAGATTCGGGGTGTACCGGGGGCGAAAAGTGTGATTGCCTATCAGAAGGCGGAGGCGGTGTGTATTCTGCCAAAGGATTTGCAAAGTCAGGAGCTTATGGCACTGGGCGGCCTGGAGAAGCTTTCTGAAGGTGAGGTATCTTCCGATGAGGAAACGTTTCAGATCAAAGCGCCGGTCGTTATTTTGGATGATGAGAGCTTCCGGGAATTCTGTGGGCAGGCCGGGGCAGACTTTCGGCTTGATGGAGCGATCGTTTTCAATCGATTCTGGGACAGTGTAAACAGCAATTTCCGCTATCCGGCATATATTCCTTATGTGAAAGAAAATATGGAGACGGTTGTTCTGCAGAATGCCGCTGCGAAGGATTTGCCAGTGCAGCAGGCCCAAGTGGAGATCCCGGTGCTTTTGTGCACACAGTCGTACCCTCTTCTGCGTGAGGAGTACGAGGAGTCGGATTATTCCCTGGTGCAGTTTATTTCGGCGTCTCTCTGGGAGGAAACGAAAGGACAGATAGGCGGCGCAAGGCAGGATACTTATGTCAGGGTGCTGGCGGATGGGAGGACAGAATCAGCCGGATTGCATGCGTTGGAAGAGGAGATTACCCAGATTATCGGCCCTCAATATGAGGTGGAGAGCGAGAACCGCATACAGAAGAAAATCGATAATGACAAGATGATAAAGGGGTATGAGACGATACTCGGAGCCTTTTGTGTTCTGCTTGCCGTGATCGGGATTGCCCATGTATTTTCCCACACACTGGGATTTCTGCGGCAGAGGAAACGGGAATTTGCGAGATATCTGTCTGTGGGGGTGACGCCAGAGGGAATACGGAAAATCTTTTGTATCGAGGCGCTGATCACGGTGGGACGGCCGTTTTTTGTCACATTCGCGCTGACGGTATTGGCAGTGGCGCTTATGATCAGGGAAAGCTTCTTGGATCCCATGGAATTTATCAGGGAGGCTCCCGTGCAGCCGATTCTTTTGTTTGTGCTGGCTGTGGCGGCATTTATAGCCTTTGCCTATTACCTTGGCGGGAAAAAGGTGCTGCGTGTGGACTTGGCGGATGCGCTGCGGAATGATACCATGATATAAAAGGAAGCGGTATCAAGTTTCAAAAGAAGAGGTGTGAAGATGAAAGGAACAGGAGGAGTTGATATTGTGAAAACGTTGGAAGACCAGACTTTTGACAGGGAAAGGGCTTTATATGGAAGCAGGAGTGTCACATTAAAAAACTGTGCCTTTGACGGACCGGCGGATGGCGAGAGCGCTTTGAAGGAGAGCAGGGATATCCAGGTTTCAAATTGTTTTTTTAATCTCAGATATCCATTTTGGCATGACGAGGGGCTTACCATTGCAGATTCGGAGATGACAGAGTTTTGCCGCGCGGCGCTGTGGTATTCTAAAGATGTGGAAATTATAAATACAAAGCTTCACGGTATCAAAGCGCTGCGGGAATGCAGCAGAGTGAAAATGCAAGGCTGTGATGTGATTTCACCAGAATTCGGCTGGTCGGTGCAGGATATCAGGATGGAAGACTGCTCGGTGCAGGGCGAGTATTTTATGATGCGCTCGGATCATCTGGACTTTAGAAATGTCGGGTTGAATGGCAAATACTCTTTTCAGTATATTCAGGATTCCCTGTTTGAGGACTGCCATTTCGATACGAAAGATGCATTCTGGCATGCCAGGAATGTCACTGTCCGCAATTGTGTTGTCAAGGGGGAATACCTTGCGTGGTATTGTGAAAATGTTACATTCGAGAATTGCAGAATCATAGGCACGCAGCCGTTGTGTTACTGTAAAAACTTGAAGCTTATAGACTGTGAGATGATCGATGCGGATTTGAGTTTTGAAAAATCAGATGTGGAGGCTACGATCACTGCGCCGATTGTGAGCATCAAAAATCCGTTGTCAGGCCACATTTACGTGCCGGATGCAGAGGAAATTATCTGTGATGATCAGGGATCAAAGGCGGAAATATTTGTGAAGAGCAAAGCGCGGTCAAACTTCGCGGGAGACTTAGGCAGTGCGGTTTGAGAGCAGGTTTAGCAAATGCCGGTTTTCCTTTTTACATACGGTATAGTAAGTTACATGGATTTGATACGCCCTATCTGTATGTGATTCTCACCTATGGCAATGCATATGGCGGTGCAGCGGAGATTGCAAAGAAGTACTGTGACAGCGTCGGTGTAGAAGCCGCCTATATAAATCAAATGTTTTTCCAGGCTGCATTTAATATCTCCACTTCATAAATATCTTCTATGGGGATAATCGTCCCGTTTTGCATAATTATTTTAGGAAAAGAAGCGTCAAACTTTTTTATGGCTCCTGTCACCTGCTGGTAGGAGCCGCCTTCTTTTTGATCGTCGGGAACAAAGTAGGTGACGGCGATTTCTGGTTTCTCTGCGGCGTGTTTCTTTATAATCTGTAACGTTTGATCCAGCTCTTTCTTTTTATCCTCATCCAGTTCGTGCTTTGTATCTGTCAAGCGGCCGGTTTCCGCAATTGCCGCGCTGTGCCCGGTGAGAGCGGCAAAGGGCGAGAACTGGGCAGCCCTGTCCAGGGCGGACATCTGTGGATGTTTTGTGGATACATGGTGCGGCAGGTGGATGATATCGTCATAGTTTCCCATTATGCTTTGTGGCCTCCGATCTGATGATTTCTCTCAATAGTAGTGGCGCCCTTTTCCAGATTCATGCCTTTTAGGACGGCATTTTTTCCATATTTTTTCTTGACTGATAATATGGCTTCTTGAATGGCGCGCTCCTTTTTTAGGCTGACTTCTTCTTCCTGTTTCTGCCTTTCCAAGGCTTCATAATCTGTAAACAAATCCATTTGGACAAAGGAGTTTTGTTCCTTTTCGCGGGCTATGGCTTCATCGATCAGATGGTTTGCCGTCACGTTAACTCTGCGGATTAACAGATTTTTGTCGACAACACGATCGTAGAGATCCATGACCGCATCCATAATCAGCTTTGCGGAGGAAGTGTTTTGGGATAGGTTCGCTGTACCGTGGGCGTGCTTCGGGACACGCCGCCCATAGTGATCTACAGTGATTTCTCCTTTGTAACGCCCGCTGATTTCCGGATTTGTCAGATTTTCGATGTCATAACCGACAGTTAGGACCATCTGGTCTGTGACCAGCCGTTTTTCCACAAGATCCAATGCGAGAAGGTCTGACATTTCCTTTACGATCAGCTTTGCCTGATCGAAACTGTAAGCACAGTGAAGTACTTGACCGGAACTGATACAGTTGGTCTCCGGCTTGTACTGTTTGATCAAATCGATGGTCGTTGGCTCAAAACCCCAAGCATGATCTATGAGTAATTCTGCGTTGACCCCGAAAAGCTGATACAGCAGGTCTTCATTATAAAAGTTATGGCTGTCTCCGACAGAGCATCTTGCAATATCTCCCATGGTAAACAGACCGTGTTCGGCCAGCTTCTTCGCATATCCATGGCCAACTCTCCAGAAATCAGTGATCGGTTTATGATCCCACAAAAGCTCGCGATAGCGCATTTCATCGAGCTGCGCGATACGGACACCGTTTTTATCCGGTTCCACATGCTTGGCCACGATGTCCATAGCAATTTTACACAAATACAGGTTTGTCCCTATCCCGGCCGTGGCGGTGATGCCAGTCTGAGAGAACACATCCTGAATCATTTTCATGGCAAGTTCCCTGGCGGTGAGGGCATAGGTTTTGAGATAGGAGGTGACGTCCATGAATACCTCATCAATAGAATATACGTGAATGTCTTCCGGGGCGATATAGTTGAGATAAGTTTCGTAGATTTTGGTGCTGTATTCTATATAATGGGCCATGCGCGGCACAGCAGTGATATAGGTGAGTGAAAGCTCCGGGTGCTCTTGTAGTTCATCCGCGTGATAAGATTCGCCCAGAAATTCATGTCCCGGCGCTTTTGCTCTGCGCAGGCTGTTTGCCTCTTTTACCTTCTGTACCACTTCGAATAGTCTGGCCCGTCCAGAAATGCCCAGGGACTTTAAAGAAGGGGAGACAGCGAGGCAGATCGTTTTTTCTGTCCTCGAGGCGTCAGCTACAACCAGATTTGTGTTCAGGGGATCGAGATGTCTTTCGATGCATTCCACGGAGGCATAGAAGGACTTTAAGTCGATTGCGATATAAGTGTGATCTTTTTCCATTTTGCCTCCTTTTCCGTAGATTGTGCTATCTTATCATGCCCTGCTTTTTTTAATCTTATCATACTCGAACATAGATTTCATGTTTTTTTGGACTGGATGTGCAATATTAGGAAAGATGCAGCAAGGAAGGTGATACTTATTGCAAATCATACTATTATCTAATAGAATATAAACAGTCTGGAAACGCAGCGATTTATAAGCACCGCACTTTTGCGGGATCTGTATAGGAATGTGCGGATTCGTGCTTGATATTTGCGTGAAGATAAATAGAAATATGCGAAAGGACATAAATATATGGGTATCATAGCATCTGAGAAACTGATCAGGATTGAGGAAAATGGCATCAACCTTGTATTTGGCATCACGGAGAAAAACCAGATAAAGCTTTTGCATTTCTCCAAGGCGGCTTTTGATGAGGCGGATCTTTGTAAAGTTGGGGCTGAGTGTAAGGCGGAGGATGCAGCGAGAAAGGAGCAGTTTCTGGACGAGGCATTTCAGCTTGTGCAGGTCAGTCTCTCAGGTTATGACAGACCTTACGAAAAGCATGGGAACAAACATATCGTGACTGCACCGGGATATCTGCTCACTTATGGCGGCATGGAGGATAGTGTGAACGAAAATGGGCGGAAGATTGTGATCGTCCAGGAGGACAGGGAAGTTACGCATGTCCGGGTGGAGACGGTGATACAGTTTTACAACGGCACTTCCATTGTCCGCATGTATCACACAATTACCAATGAAGGGACACAGAGTCAATGTCTGGAATATCTTTCCTCTTTCTGTTATACAGGGCTTGAGAAGGAGGGGGAGAGCAGTTCTGATACAAAAATGAGAATTCGGATTCCTTACAACGGCTGGCAGAAAGAGATGAGTATTAAGGAGTGCCGCTTCGGGGATGTGGGCCTTTCCCAGACGCAGCCGGGAGTCTATCAGCGCACGTCCCAGGTGTTTGAAGTGACCAACACGGGGAACTGGTCTTCCAAGAAATATCTGCCGCTTGGGTATGTGGAGAACAGAGAAGCGCATACGGCTTTGTTCTGGCAGATTGAGCACAATGGTTCCTGGCACTATGAGATCGGTGATCAGAATACACATTTTTATGTCTGCGTCAGCGGCCCCACGGAAGTGCAGTCCCACTGGTTCAAAAATCTGGCGCCGGGGGAATCTTTTACTTCTGTGCCGGCGGCGGTGGGCGTATCGGAAGACTGTTTTGAACAGGCTATAGGGGAACTCACCAAATACCGTCGTCTGATCCGCAGAAAAAATCAGGACGACGAGAGGCTCCCCGTAATCTTTAATGATTACATGAACTGTCTTTTTGGCGATCCGACCACGGAAAAGGAGCTGCCCTTAATCGATGCGGCCGCTTCCTGTGGTTGTGAATACTATGTCATCGACGCAGGATGGTATGCGTCTGGTCAGTGGTGGGATAGTGTCGGGGAGTGGCAGGAGTGCAGAGACAGGTTCCCAAATGGCATCAGGGAGGTGACCGACTATATCCGCAGTAAAGGGATGATTCCTGGTGTATGGCTGGAGCTGGAAGTTATGGGTATCCACTGTGAGAAGGCAAAGAGAGCGCCTGACGACTGGTTTTTTGTGCGCCATGGAAAGCGGGTGTTCGACAGAAGCAGATACCAGTTGGATTTCCGCAGCCCTTCGGTGATAGACCATGTCAATGAGGTGATAGACCGCGTGGTGCAGGAATACGGGGCAGGTTACATCAAGATGGACTATAATATTGAACCAGGTATTGGCACGGAGCTTGGGGCGGACAGCGCAGGGCAGGGAATGCTTGCGCATGAACGGGCATACCTTGCCTGGCTGGATGATGTGTTCGCAAGGTATCCGGATCTTGTCATCGAAAATTGTTCCAGCGGCGGTCTGCGGATCGATTATGCTCTGTTGTCCCGATACAGCATTCAATCCACCTCTGACCAGGAAGATTACCGCAACTATGCGACTATCGCCGCAAACGCGGCGGCGGGTGTCACCCCGGAGCAGGCGGCAGTCTGGTCTTATCCTATGAGGCAGGGGGATAAGGAGGAAGTCATTTACAACATGGTGAACGCCATGCTTTCCCGAATTCATCAGAGCGGTCATCTGGCTGAGCTTGCGGCGCAGCGGATGGATCTTGTAAAAGAGGGAATTGCCTGTTATAAGAGGATTCGCGGGGATATCAAAAAGGCTCTTCCGTTCTGGCCTCTGGATGTGGCGGACAATGAGGATTTGTGGGTGTGCGGCGGCCTGCAGCTTTCGGATAAGGCTTATCTTGCGGTGTGGAAGAGAAAGATGGAGGGCAAGAGTAATAAAAGGCGTCATGAAGCGGGAATGGTTTGCACAGATACCACACTGTCCATTCCTCTTGGCAGACTGTCTTTTGCGGACAAAGGACTTCAAGTTTCCTGTATCTATCCAGAGAAGGAGCCGGTGCATTTTGATCTGCAGGGTGATATTATGCAGGTCACTTTTGAAAAAAAGGTTATGGCGAGGCTGTTTGAAATCACTTTTATCGGGTGTTAAATGTAAAAAGTGTGGATTTAACTCAAAATAAGACATGAAAGTTCTATTAAACGATTTTTTTATGAAAAATAAACATTTTTCTTCCATAAAAAAATTTTAGTGCTATAATAATAAAAGTAAAAATAATTCGGACAAAAGCAAGGGGGTTGTCGCTTCACGGAATATTAAGAAAGACAGCAGATTTCTGCTTTCAATTATACAACCGTAGATAGGCGATACAATGACAGTTTTGTTTAAGGTCTGAACATTTTGCCGCATGTGCTTTTAAAAGCAATCGGGATAGACTTTGAGACATGACCTACAAGGAGGGGAAAGTAATGTATGAAAAACTGAATAAGTATCGAATCAGAGAGCGCTTGGTGCGTGCATTTGTCATTGCATCGGGGATTCCGGCGGTGGTAGCGGTGGTGGCACTGATTACGATGATTGTTATTGCAAGGGTTTATTCAGGAGCACTGGAAGATTATGGTTTTGCACAGGGTAATGTTGGTAAGGCGATGACTTACTTCGCAGAGACTCGATCTACATTGCGCGGAGCGATTGGTTATGACGATGCGGCTATTATTGATAGTCTGGTTGCAACCCATCAGGAGAATATACAGAATTTTACAACAGAATTTACGAACATGGAACAGTACATGGTGTCCGATGCGAATAAGAAGGTTTACAGCGATATTTCTTCCCAGCTGCCGGCATACTGGGCACTGGACAGTGAGATTCTTGCACTTGGCGCTACCACGGACAGGGAGTTATGTGCGCAGGCTCAGGACAGGGCGATCAATGAGCTGATGCCGCTTTACAATAGCATTAACGATCAACTGATTTCCATTATGGATATCAAGGTGGACCGTGGAAACACAACCTCTGCTACATTGACGATAGTATGTATCGTGCTGATGGTATTGATTGCAGTGATCATTGTAGTGGCGATTACATTATCCATCAGGCTGGGTAAGCAGATAGCGGGAAATATTGCAGAACCGCTGCATGAATTGGAAGAGAGGCTTGAGCTCTTTGCACAGGGTGATCTTACGACACCGTTTTCTGAAGTGCAGTCAAATGATGAAATTGCTGATATCATAAAGTCGGCTAAAGATATGGCGGAGACATTGACTTTCGTCATTTATGATATCGAGTACATACTGGGCGAGATGTCAAATGCCAACTATGTGATCCGCTCGAAGGACAGCCAGCGTTACAAAGGTGAGTTCCGTCAGATCTTTGATTCTTTGAAACAGCTTCGTGATAATATGGTAGATACGCTTCGTTTCATTGCGGTATCTTCCGAACAAGTTTCTGCGGGAGCGAGCAATTTGGCAGAGACTTCTCAAAGTTTGGCAGAGGGTGCCACGGAGCAGGCAGGAGCGGTTCAGGAACTCCACGCGACGATTACGACAGTTTCTGAAGCAGCCAAGAAGTCTGCGGAGTCTGCGGAGTCTGCTTACAAGCAGTCTCAGAAGTACGCTAACGTGGCGGATCAGAGCGGTAATGATATGAAGGAGATGGTGGAGGCCATGTCCCGTATCAATGAGGCTTCTCAGAAGATTGGAAATATCATTTCCGAAATTGAAAATATTGCGTCTGAAACCAATATGCTTTCTCTAAACGCTTCCATCGAGGCGGCGAGGGCAGGCGAAGCGGGACGTGGGTTCTCTGTCGTGGCTGATCAGATCAGACAGCTTGCGGAGCAGAGCAGTAAATCTGCTGTGGATACCAGAACGCTGATTGAAGGCACCATGAAAGAGGTTGAGAATGGCAATAAAGTGGCAGAACGCGCGGTTGCTTCCCTGGAGACGGTGGTAGAGGGTATCAGAGAGATAGCGGATTCCTCCAAGGAGTTAAGTGTTCTTTCCTCGAATCAGTCGGCTACCATGCATGAGGCGGAGCTGGGTGTGGATCAGATTTCCGATGTGATTCAGACGAATGCTGCAGTAGCCGAAGAGTCTTCGGCTACCAGCGAGGAGTTGTCTGCACAGGCTGTTTCACTGGATGAACTGATTGCGAAATTTACTTTGCCGGAAAAATAAATAGACATAGGGACATAGAGCTAGGGAGGGTGTCTGCGCTTATTGTGTGGACGCCCTCATAGTATTTATGCGCAGGCTCATGTAATGAAAATGCCGCAGGACGGTGCACGAGTAGAAGCCCTATGCCCGATAATATTATTAGGGGGCGCATTATCATGTTGTTTAAGAAAAAGACGAGTCCGCTGCCGGCGGCATTTGATGAAAGAATCTACAAGCCTGTCTTAAAGTGCAGTATTTGTAATGGGGAACAGGTGGCAGGATTTAAAAATATACAAACAGGAAAATTTGACGAGATTATGCTGATTAGAAATGAAACAGAATTAAGGGAATTCAAAGAAAAATATGGAATCAATGAGATTTCAAAAGAATATTAGGGGGTATTGTATTATGGCTATTTACAAGTGCAGTGTGTGCGGTGCGGTTTACGATGAAGAGAAGGAGGGAAAGCTCTTATCTGAGCTGGAATGTTGTCCGGTCTGCAAGCAGCCGATTTCCTGTTTTCAGCTTGTGGAAGAGGAAAAGGTGGAAGTGAAATCTTATTCTGGGGAACTTGCCTATGACAGTGCGACGGCACGCCGAGATCCGGACTGCCGTTATATGGCACAGATTCACGAGATGGCTGTGACAGGAAAATCTATCGGAGATGCTATGTGCACGAAGCTGCCCATGCCAGGTTGGGATGATATTTTAATGCTGGGCGCACAGCTTGCTACGCCGCCGCTGGATGAAGGTGATCCGGTGGATACAACGACGGTGATCGGTAAGAATGCTAAAAAACCTATGGTGCTTGACAGTCCGGTCTACATTTCCCATATGTCTTTTGGAGCTTTGTCCAGAGAGGTTAAGATTGCGCTGGCCCAGGGGTCTGCTATGGCGCGGACGGCGATGTGCAGTGGTGAGGGCGGCATACTGCCGGAGGAAAAGCAGGCGGCGTACAAGTACATATTTGAGTACATTCCGAACAGATACAGTGTGACAAGCGAAAACCTGAAGACTTCTGACGCTATTGAAATCAAAATCGGACAGGGCACAAAGCCAGGCATGGGCGGCCATCTTCCCGGAGAGAAAGTGACAGAGGAGATTGCAAAGATCCGTGGAAAGAAGCAGGGAGAGGATATTCAGAGCCCAAGTAAATTTCCTGAGTTGAATTCCAAAGAAGATCTGCGCGAAATGGTGGAACTTCTGCGTGATCTCTCAGATGGACGTCCCATTGGTGTCAAAATTGCGGCGGGACATATCGAGCATGATTTGGAATATTGTGTATTCGCGGGAGCGGACTTTGTTACCATAGATGGCAGAGGCGGTGCCACAGGCTCCAGCCCGTTTTTCTTAAGAGAGTCCACTTCGGTGCCAACGATCTATGCGCTGGCGCGGGCAAGAAAGTATCTGGATTCGGTGCATTCAGATATGACACTGGTGATTACAGGAGGTCTGCGTGTATCGTCAGATTTCGCCAAGGCACTTGCGATGGGGGCGGATGCGGTCGCCATAGCAAGTGCAGGGCTGATTGCCGCAGCCTGCCAGCAGTACCGCATCTGTGGGAGTGGAAACTGTCCGGTGGGTGTTGCGACGCAGGATAATGAGCTTAGAAAACGCCTGCAGCCCTCGGCGGCGGCACAGAGAGTCGCCAATTTCCTGAATGTCTCAAAGAGAGAGCTTGAAATGTTTGCCAGGATTACAGGGTGTCATTCGGTGCATGATTTGTCTATGGAACATTTAGTGACGCTGGATGGAGATATTGCGAAGTACGCTGGCATTCGTCATGCGGGGGAGCCGGTGGAGCTGTGACAGATACCTTGGATTTATGACAGGGGATGATCATCATAGGAAAGGGAAACAGGAAATGGGAAAAATAATTTTTTTGGATGTGGACGGGACTCTGGTCAATTATGAAAATGAGATTCCGGAATCGGCAGTTCGTGCCATCCGGCGTGCAAAAGAGAACGGACACCGGGTGTATATCTGCACAGGCAGGAGTAAGGCGGAAGTCTATCAGGAATTGTGGGATATCGGGCTGGACGGCATGATTGGCGGAAACGGAAGCTATGTGGAAGACAATGGTGTTGTGGTGATGCATCAGCTGATTACGGCAGAGCAGTGCAGAAGAATTGTAGACTGGCTGCACAGCCGGAAGCTGGAATTTTATCTGGAGAGCAATAACGGACTTTTTGCCAGTGAAATGTTTGCACAGAAAGCACAATCGTCAATCAGGGAATACAGTAAAAGGAAAGGCAAGCCTGGTGCTGAGCAAGCCACGGTTGCCACAGTATTTCCGGATATGGTTTACGGCGGGAATTTGTATAGGGATGATCTGAATAAAGTAAGCTACCTGTTGGACAGTTATCAGGATTACTTGGATGCCAGGGAACAGTTTCCCGATCTGGAGAACGGGACATGGGGCGGAGCCGGGGAGACGGCACTGTTTGGAGATTTTGGGGTAAAAGGCATTACAAAAGGAAATGCGATCTCATGCCTTCTGAAGCATCTCGGGGCGAAACAGGAAGACACGATTGCCTTTGGAGACGCAAAGATTGACATACCTATGCTGGAATACTGTCATATAGGAGTGGCGATGGGAAATGGAGGAAAGGAAATCAAAGAGGCCGCGGATTATATTACGAAGGATGTGGACGAAGACGGACTGTACCATGCATTTGTTCATCTCGGGCTGATTGAAGCATCTGAAGAGTAAAAAGACAAAGGCGCGAAGATGGATAATGATACAATACAGACAGCCGGGAGACTTGCAAACTTGCAAGTCCCCGGCTGTTCAATTACGTATCTGATTTCACTTCTGCAGTTCAAATACTGGCATGTAATCGATGGGTGCGTTCACGCTGACGGTGTGACCACCCTCAAAAATTTCTTCCGTGGAAGTCAGCTTCCATTTTCCGGCGGGAAGGTAGACATCGCGTTTCCACTCGTTTAAATGCAGGATGGGTGCCACCAGGTACCGGTCACCGAACATATACTGATCCTGCAGTTCCCAGCACTTCTCATCCTCAGGAAATTCATAAAACATGGTGCGCAGGAGGGGAGAGCCGTTCTTGTGGGCTTCGGCGTACAGCTCCTTGATATAATCGTGCATTGAGATGCGGACGTTGTAGTATTTTTTCATGATCACATAGTTGTCTTCCCCATAGCTCCAAAGCTCATTGGGCTGGCCCGTGTGGAGATAGCCGCCGCCCCAGTCTCTGTCGTCGAGAGGCGGGATGTTGTAAGGGCCTCTGTCACCGTGCATGCGAAGGACGGGGGAGTACACGGCAAACTGGTACCAGCGGATGAGAAGCTGCCTAAAATCGGGATCCGCCACGTCGTCTGTCATAAAACCGCCGATATCTGTTGTCCACCAGGGAATCCCGGCAAGTCCCATGTTCAGGCCGCATTGTATCTGGTCGGCAAAGGCTTCGAAGGTACTTGGCACATCGCCTGACCATATGACATTGCCATATTTCTGGGAACCGGCCCAGGCGCAGCGAAGCAGATTGACTACGGTCCCGCGGCCTTGGTCTTTCATTTCATCATAGAAGACACGGCTGTAAAGCTGTGGGTAAAGGTTGCTCAGAGCGAGGGCGGGGCCGTCGCAATAACGGTAATTTTCAAAGTCATACACGCCATAGTCTGGCTCAGAATTGTCCAGCCAGAAGGCATCAATGCCGTAATCATAGTAATTCTTCTTACATATTTCCCATACGTATTTTCTGGCCGCAGGGTTGAAAGGATCGATCTCCACGCAATCGCCCTGATAATCGTAGGTCTGTGCTGCGCCTCGCTCCGTTTTGATGAGAAGGCCTCGCTCCATCATATCTTCAAAGTTTTCGCTCTTGCGGTCAACGGAAGGCCATACGGACACGATGACTTTGATCCCCATGGAATGGAGTTCGTCTACCATGGCTTTGGGATCCGGCCAGTATTTTTCGTCAAACTTCCAGTCGCCTTGCAGCGTCCAGTGGAAGAAATCGATGACGATCTGGTCGATTTTAATTCCTTCCTTTTGATATTTTCGGGCAACGCTTAAAACCTCATCCTGGGTGCGGTAGCGGAGTTTGCACTGCCACAGTCCCATCAGATCTTCAGGGAATATTTCCGCGCGGCCTGTGACAGCAGTGTAGTTTTCAAGAATCTCTTTCGGTGTATCTGCGGCGGTGATCCAGTAATCCATCTCTTTTGTGGCACGGGCAATCCACTCGGTGTAGTTTTTACCGAAACTGACCCGTCCCACAGCGGGGTTATTCCAGAGAAAACCATAGCCTAGAGAGGAGACCGCGAAAGGAATGGAGATCTGGGAATTGCGCTGGGCAAGTTCCAGCACACAACCCTTCATATCCATACAGTCTTGCTGATACTGTCCCATGCCGAAAATCTTTTCGCTCTTATCACTCTCAAATTTCACATTTAATAAATATTCACTGCCGCCGATGACACCTTTCCATTCCCGGTTTACCAGTTTCAGACAGCGGCTTTCTCTGGACAATGTGCCTTCATAATTCCGGAAATATTCCCGAAGGATCAGTTTGTCGTCGCGGTAGAAGGAAAGAACACCTGCGAAGTTGACGATGGCTTTTATTCGTCCATTTGTGATGGTGGCGATTTCCTTTTTGTCGATTGTGCCATCGCCCACCCAGTGGTCTTCCTCCTCGATGCTGATTGTCGCGTTACTGTTTTCGACCGATTCGGTCAGAGCCCAGACGTTCTCTGTGAACGAGGGTGCCATAGTGGCGCGCACGCGGAAGGAATCTTTTCCCCATGCTTCAATTTTTAACGTCTCACCCAGACGACGGCACACCAACGCACCGTTTTGGTTTTCAAATGTCATGTTCTGCCTCCTGTTTTTTGATTGTTTGTATTTAGTCTGTGCTGAATGGAAAGAAACCAAGCAAATTTATAATTGTACCAAGTCGCTAACGCGA
>DLAA01000173.1:0-35093 GCA_002493835.1 Lachnospiraceae bacterium UBA7060
ATATTTTTGAAGCGGATAAGGAGGTGTGACGATGTCTATTTGTCCTAAAAACAAATCTTCTAAAGGCAGAAGAGACAAGAGAAGAGCAAACTGGAAAATGACTGCTCCCACATTAGTAAAATGCAGTAAATGCGGCGCTTTGATGGTGCCTCACAGAGTATGTAAGAAATGCGGAACATACAATAAAAAAGAGATCATTGCAGTTGATTGATCGATAAGCACGGGCTTTTCGGGAACCTCCCGGAAAGCCTTGATTTTTATATGCATATTTAGTATATTAATATAGATCTCTATTGATTTTTGTGTGATGGTACAAGGTGAGCTTTTAAAGATATTTCTTTGGGAAACGGAAGGAATGATATGAGCGAATGGGTGAAGGTGGCAGTGGATGCCATGGGCGGCGACAATGCTCCGGTTGAGACAGTAAAAGGCGCTGTGGAGGCGGTCTGTGAGAGTAAAAAGATCAAAGTATATCTGGTAGGCCGGCAGGAGGTTCTGGAAAAGGAGCTTGCCCGCTATACATATGCGAAAGAACAGATAGAGGTGGTACATGCTTCCGAGGTTATAGAGACCGCAGAACCGCCTGTGATGGCAATCCGGAAGAAGAAGGATTCTTCTCTTGTGAAGGCGTTAAATCTGGTAAAGGATGGCACTTGTGATGCCTATGTATCCGCAGGAAGCACTGGGGCGACATTGGTAGGCGGACAGGTGATTGTGGGCCGTATTAAAGGTGTGGAGAGACCTCCATTGGCGCCTTTGATTCCAACGGCGGCAGGATGTTCTCTTTTGATTGACTGCGGAGCCAATGTGGATGCCAGGCCGTCCCATCTGGTACAGTTTGCGCAGATGGGTTCCGTCTATATGGAACATGTGATGGGGGTGAAAAAACCGAAGGTCGGCATTGTGAATATCGGCGCAGAGGAGGAGAAGGGAAATGCACTGGTGAAAGAGACATTTCCACTCCTAAAGAACTGTCCAAATATCAATTTTATCGGGAGTGTGGAAGCCAGGGATATCCCTGCAGGTGCTGCTGATGTGGTAGTCTGCGAGGCCTTTGTGGGCAATGTGATTTTAAAGACTTATGAGGGCGTGGGACTGACGCTGATTGATAAGGTGAAGGAAGGAATGATGACCTCCCTGCGGAGTAAGATAGGTGCACTTTTGGTCAAACCGGCTCTTAAAACGACGCTGAAGGCTTTTGATTTGGAGCAGTATGGCGGAGCGCCGCTTTTGGGGCTTAAGGGGCTGGTGGTGAAAACACACGGAAGTTCTAAGGCAATTGAGATAAAAAATTCTATTTTGCAGTGTATCACGTTTACGGAGCAGAGAATCAGTGACAGGATCAGGGATATGATAGCAGTACAGGGAGCCGTTGAGTAGAAAAGGCAGTTACTGACAGCAGAAGACGCCCGGAAGGGCGAAGAGGTATGTTTGCGATGGAATTGGATAAATTACGGGAAGTGATAGCCGGGGTTTTAAGCGTGGATCCCATGGAGATCACAGAGGAAACCACTTTTCTGGAAGATCTGGGGGCGGATTCCCTGGATGTCTACCAGATTGTTATGGGGATTGAGGATGCTTTCGGCATCGAGATACCAGCTGAAAAGGCTGAGCGAATCACTACGGTGGGCGAGGCAGTGGAACTGATTAAGAGCAGCAGGGAGTGAGTAAAGAGCCTTTTCTGATGAGGAAGGGGCTTTTCGATTGCAGAAGCATAGATTTGCAAGTTGAGAAAGGAGCATGGTTATTCTTATGACGGATGAAGCGTTTAGCGGGCTGGAAGAAAAAATAGCATATCGGTTTCGGGACAAAAAGCTTCTGCGTCAGGCGCTCACGCACAGCTCTTATGCCAATGAAATGAAGATCAATAAATTTGAAAATTACGAGCGTCTGGAGTTTTTAGGGGATGCTGTATTGGAGCTTGTGAGCAGCGATTTTCTTTTTAGGGACCGGAGAGAAACGGCGGAGGGAGAACTGACGAAGCTTAGGGCGTCCATGGTCTGCGAGCCGGCTCTTGCTTATTGTGCCAGAGAATTTGGCCTGGAGCAGTTCATTCTGCTTGGAAGAGGAGAGGAAGCCACGGGTGGCCGAGACAGGGATTCCATTGTCTCAGATGTGATGGAAGCGCTGATTGGTGCGATTTATCTGGACGGGGGACTTGAGGATGCTTCCGCTTTTATTCATCAATTTATTCTTTCGGATTTGGAGAATAAGCAGCTTTTTTATGATGCGAAAACAATTCTGCAGGAGCTTGTGCAGCAGGAAAATGCAGGAGTACTCCACTATGAACTTGTGAAAGAGGAAGGGCCTCAGCACGATAAAATTTTCGAAGTGGAAGCTTATGTGGGTGAGAAGAAGGTGGGTGAGGGAAGCGGACATTCCAAAAAGGCGGCACAGCAGCAGGCGGCATACCGGGCGATTCTTGCCAGAAGAGAATGGTGAGACGGTTTCGGATAAGAGGTATATATGTATTTAAAAAGTATCGAAGTAAACGGATTTAAATCCTTTGCAAATAAAATTACTTTTAAGTTTCACAACGGCATTACAGGAATTGTGGGACCTAACGGTTCCGGGAAGAGTAATGTGGCTGACGCAGTCAGATGGGTGCTGGGAGAGCAGCGGATCAAGCAGCTGCGTGGTGTGTCCATGCAGGATGTGATTTTTTCAGGGACAGAGACGCGTAAGCCTCTAGGTTATGCCTATGTGGCGATTACGCTGGATAATTCTGATCATCAGCTGGCTATTGATTATGATGAAGTTACGGTTTCAAGACGTCTTTACCGTTCCGGAGAGAGCGAATATATGTTAAACGGTACACCATGCCGTTTAAAAGATGTCAATGAACTGTTTTATGATACTGGTATTGGCAAAGAGGGCTATTCTATCATCGGACAGGGTCAGATTGATAAGATCCTGAGCGGTAAACCGGAAGAGCGCAGAGAACTTTTTGACGAAGCGGCCGGCATTGTCAAATTTAAAAGAAGAAAATATGCGGCGCAGAAGAAGCTGGAAGCTGAGAAACAGAATCTTTTACGTGTGAACGATATATTGGCTGAACTTGAGAAGCAGACAGGGCCGCTTGAGAAGCAGGCGGATAAGGCCAGAATTTATCTCCGAAAGAGAGAGGAGCTAAAGACTCTTGACGTCAACGTTTTTCTGCTGGAAAATATACGAGTTACAGAACAGCTGAAGGATGTGGATGAGAAGTTTAAAATTGCTTCCGGAGATCTGCAGGAGACAACGAACAAATACGAGTCCACAAAGGAAGAATATGAGCAGATCCAGGGCCGCATAGAGCAGCTGGACGCAGAGATAGAGACTGCCAGGGCAACTCTCACGGATACTGGGGTTATGCGCTCAAAACTGGAGGGTGAAATCAATGTCTTAAAGGAGCAGATTCACTCTGCAGAAGGAAATGAAGAGCATTTGAGGACGCGCATCCGCAGTATCAGTGAACAGCTTTCAGAGCGGGATCAGGAGCGGGAATCTATTCTCACACAAAAGCAGCAGATTGACGAGCAGCTTGCCGCGTTGGAGGAGGAGAGGACACAGGCCAGGGAACTGTTGGAAAAGACGCAGGGTGAGATAGAGACGTTAAATAATCATATTGAAAGCGGTAAGAATACGATTATAGAAGCATTGAATAACCGTGCCACCATCAAATCCAAACTGGGGCGGTTCGACACAATGCTTGAACAAGTGAATATCCGCAAAGCGGAGCTCAATTCAAGACTTCTTCGTGCCAAGTCAGATGAGGCGGAGCAGACGGAGACTATCAAAAAACTAGAGGGACAATTTGAGGCTGTCACCGCATCCATTAAGGAACTTACAGAGAAACAGGAACTTATGGAGGAGAAGCTGGCTGGTGTGCGGGACGAGCTTGCGGGGAAGGATCAGAAGCTCAGGGATACGCAGGTGCTTTATCATCAGCAGAAGTCTAAGCTGGAGGCATTGTCCAATTTGACGGAGCGCTATGAGGGATATGGCGGCAGCGTGAAGGCTGTCATGGAGAGAAAGGATAGAGAGAAAGGTATCATAGGCGTGGTGGCGGATATCATCCAGGCGGAAGCGAAGTACGAGACTGCCATTGAGACAGCTTTGGGCGGGAACATCCAGAATATCGTGACGGAGGATGAGGAGACGGCTAAGCGGATGATCGGTTTTCTAAAAAAAGCCAGAGCCGGCCGGGCTACCTTTCTGCCCCTTACGAGTATCACGCATCCGCAGGAATTCAAGAATCCGGAGGCGTTAAAAGAACCAGGTGTGGTGGGTATGGCGGATGCGTTGGTAAGGGTTGAAAAGAAATACCGGAATGTGGCGAAGGCTATGCTTGGCCGTATTATGGTTGTAGATAACGTGGATAATGCGGTGAAGATCGCCAGAAAGTTCGATTACGGAATCCGCATGGTTACTCTGGAAGGAGAGCTTTTGGTGCCGGGAGGTGCCATCAGCGGAGGTGCTTTCAAAAATAACTCCAATCTTTTGGGCAGACGCCGTGAGATGGAGGAGCTGGAAAAAAAGGTAAAACAATATGTGAAGGAGATCGATCAGATATTAAATGAGATTGAAGAGACAAAGCGCAGCCGGAATAAGCTGCGTTTGGAAATCGAGGATATCAAGGGACAGATCCAACGTAAGTTTATCGAGCAGAACACTGCCAGAATGAGTGTGATGCAGGCGGAGGAGAGAAAGAGTGAAACCACAGAAGGTTTTGGTGAATTAAAGATAGAAGAGAAAGATATTGAGGATCAGATCAAAGAAATTCAGGCAGGCAAGGAGGAAGCATCCAGAGAGCTTTCTGATTCGGAAGCGCTGGAAAAAAATGTGGAGTCTCAGATAGGTGCATTTCAGAATGAGCTGGAAGGGAAGCGGGCGCTGGAATCTGAGCAGGCCGCAAAAGTGGGCGAATGGGATGTGGAAGTAGAGAAAATGCGTCAGAGTGCCGACTTTAAGCGCCAAAATCTTGAGCGCGTGGAGGGTGAGCGAGAACGCTATCAAGCCGAACTTAATGAGGTGAAGGAAGGACTGCATCTGGGCAAGGAGGAGGTGGAACGCAAGAAGGAGAATATTTTGGAGATTGAGCGTACCATCGAGGCTTCTCATACGGCACAGACTGACGCGGAGCAGAAGCTGAAAGAAGATGTGGAGATGAAGGAGGAATTGTCCAGTAAACAGAAGAACTTCTTTGCTTCCAGGGAAGAACTCTCTCAGCGTATGTCCGCGCTGGATAAGGAAGTATACCGATTAAACGCGCAGAAGGAGCGTATGGAGGAATCTATTGAGTCTCAGATTAACTATATGTGGGACGAGTATGAGATTACCCTCTCAGACGCGGAGGGAATGAAGAACGAGGAGATGACGGATCTGCCCGCAATGAAGCGGGATATCGGTAGTCTGAAGGAGGAAATTAGAAAACTGGGAGATGTGAATGTGAATGCTATCGAGGATTATAGAAATCTGATGGAGCGTTACACATTTTTAAAGACCCAGCACGATGATTTGGTGGAGGCGGAGAAGACGCTGGTTGGCATTATTGAGGAGCTGGACACTTCCATGAGAAAGCAGTTCAATGAAAAGTTTGCTCAGATCAACCGGGAGTTTGATAAAGTGTTTAAGGAGCTTTTTGGCGGCGGGAAAGGATCTCTGGAACTGCTTGAAGGTGAGGATGTGCTGGAGGCGGGTATTCTTGTGATTGCGCAGCCGCCTGGTAAAAAGCTCGTTAATATGATGCAGATGTCTGGCGGGGAGAAGTCTCTGACGGCGATTTGTCTCCTCTTTGCAATACAAAATTTGAAACCTTCGCCGTTCTGTCTTTTGGATGAGATCGAAGCCGCTCTTGATGAGAACAATGTGACTCGGTTTGCAAAGTATTTGCATAAGTTGACAAAGAGTACACAATTTATCGTGATTACACATAGACGCGGTACCATGGAAAAGGCGGACAGGCTTTACGGTATCACTATGCAGGAAAAGGGAATATCCACGCTAGTGAGTGTTAATCTGATTGACAAAGAACTCGTGTGAGAAGTTTGAGAGGAAATAGGAATGGGTGAGGAGAAGAAAGGTTTTTTCAAGAGGCTGAAAGAGGGTCTCACCAAGACCAGGGATAATATCGTCCATGGAATGGACGCGGTGTTTGGAGGGTTTTCCAGTATCGACGACGACTTCTATGAGGAGCTGGAGGAAATATTGATCACGGGAGATCTCGGGGTGAAAGCTGCCGAGGAGATTTTGGAGCAGCTGAAACGCCAGGTGAAAGAAAATCATATCAAGGAGCCTGCAGCCTGCAGAGAGTATCTGATTAATGATATCAAGGAACAGATGGAAGTCGGTGAAACAGCTTATGAGTTTGAACACAAGCAGTCGGTGGTGCTTATTGTAGGCGTTAACGGTGTGGGCAAGACTACCACAGTGGGAAAGCTGGCGGGACAGTTGAAAGGGCAGGGAAGGAAAGTACTGATCGCAGCGGCAGATACCTTCCGAGCCGCCGCAGGGGAACAGCTTTCAACTTGGGCGGACCGCGCAGGTGTGGATATGATTGCCGGTGCGGAGGGTGCAGATCCGGCGAGTGTAATTTATGATGCGGTGAATGCAGCAAAGGCTCGAAATGTGGATGTACTTCTCTGTGATACGGCGGGACGGCTTCACAACAAGAAGAATTTGATGGAGGAGTTGAGAAAAATAGACCGCATCATCAGCAGGGAATTTCCGAACGCGCATCGGGAAAATCTGGTGGTTTTGGACGGTACTACCGGACAGAATGCCCTGCAGCAGGCGAAAGAGTTTGGCGAGGCGGCGGATCTTACAGGCATTATTCTGACAAAGCTGGATGGGACGGCGAAGGGTGGAATCGCGGTGGCGATACAGTCGCAGCTGCAAATTCCGGTGAAGTATATCGGTGTGGGTGAAGCGATAGAAGACTTGCAGAAGTTTGATGCGAAGCAGTTTGTTGATGCGCTCTTTGATGTGAATAGAGACGAGGAGTCACAGGAATAGGGGAGGGCGTGTTTCAGAATGGAGGAAGAAATGGAAGCGAAGGAACTTTCACTTGACAAGTTTGAGGAAGCCTATGAGATTGTGAAGGAGGTGGCCTCGGAGACGAAGCTGGTGTACAGTGATTATTTCAGTGCACAGACTGGAAACAAGGTTTATTTGAAGCCGGAGAATATGCAGCTTACCGGCGCCTATAAGCTTCGCGGGGCTTACTATAAAATCAGCACTCTGACAGAGGAGGAACGGGAGAAAGGATTGATTACGGCCTCCGCTGGAAACCATGCTCAAGGCGTTGCTTACGCGGCCAAGTGCTATGGGGTGAGGGCGGTGATCGTGATGCCGACGACAACGCCTTTAATCAAGGTAAACCGTACTAAGGGTTATGGTGCGGAGGTGATTTTGCATGGGGATGTGTATGACGAGGCGTGCAGCCATGCGTTGAAGCTGGCTGAGGAGAAAGGATACACCTTCGTGCATCCTTTTGACGATTTGGATGTGGCCACGGGACAAGGAACAATCGCCATGGAGATCATAAAGGAGCTTCCCCTGGTCGATTATATATTGGTGCCTATTGGCGGCGGCGGACTGGCGGCCGGTGTATCAACTCTGGCCAAGCTTCTGAATCCGAAGATTAAAGTGATCGGCGTGGAGCCGGCGGGCGCGAATTGTATGCAGACATCCATCAAAGCCGGGAAAGTGCTGACTATGGAAAAAGTCAACACGATAGCGGATGGTACGGCGGTGAAGACGCCTGGTGAGAAGATTTTCCCTTATGTGAGTAAAAATCTGGACGATATCATAACCGTGGAGGATGAGGAGCTTGTAGTGGCATTTCTGGATATGGTGGAAAGTCATAAGATGGTGGTGGAAAATTCCGGGCTCCTCACGGTGGCTGCTTTAAAGCATCTGGATGTGAAAAATAAAAAGATAGTTTCCATCTTAAGCGGCGGCAATATGGACGTGATTACCATGTCCTCCGTGGTACAGCAGGGCTTGGTGCTGCGGGATCGCATCTTTACTGTGTCTGTGCTTTTACCGGATAAGCCGGGAGAGTTGTCCAGAGTGGCTGATGTGATTGCGAAGGAAAATGGCAATGTGATCAAGCTTGAGCATAACCAGTTTGTCTCTATCAACAGAAACGCGGCGGTGGAGCTTCGCATTACGCTGGAGGCGTACGGGACGGAACACAAGAATCAAATTATCACGGCGCTTGAAAAGCAGGGTTATCAGCCAAAATTGGTGCGGGCAAGCATATAGGCAGTGCAGGTTTTGTGTTTGGATGGTTTATATAAAAATGGATATAATAAAACCCATGAAAAAATATGCAATTATAACAATAGCGGCGTTTGTCTATGCTGTCGGGGTCAGTTTATTTACAGATCCCAATAATATGGCGCCCGGTGGAGTGACCGGTATTGCCATTATATTGAGTAGAATGATTCCGGTCGGTACAGGTACGCTCATTATGCTTATTAATATACCTATCCTTATTTTTGCAGTCTGGAAGTTTGGCATCGGCCTGACAGTATCTACAATTTGTGCCACGGCATTAATTTCACTTTTTACAAACGTGCTGGCACCTATTGGGGCGGCCACAGACGATATTCTGCTGGCGGCGCTTGTAGGCGGTACGCTGACTGCCGTATCAATCGGTGTGATTTTTCGTGCGGGGGCTACCACAGGAGGCATGGATATCATTGTCAAGGCGTTGAGACTTCATTTTCCGCATTTGAAGACGGGAAAGATTTTCTTTATTGCGGATGCGCTGGTAGTGACGCTTTCCGGTGTCGTGTTCCAGGATTTGGAAGCAGCATTGTATGCAGCCATCTCTGCCATCTGTACCTCGGTTGTGATGGATATTGTGCTCTATGGGCGGGATGAGGCGAAACTTTTGTATATTATCAGCTCTAATGCGGAGTCGATTGCGGAGAGGCTTTTGTCTGATCTGGATATCGGGGTGACATATATAAATGGGCAGGGTGCATATAGTGGAGATAACAAGAAGGTGATTCTCTGTGTGGTGAAAAAGCTCGTTTCTCCCAGAGCGGAGGAGATAGTAAAACAGGAAGATCCCCATTCTTTTATGATTATTACAAGCGCCACAGAGGTGTTTGGCGAGGGATACAAAAGCTACTTTAGCGAGCGCATGTAGCGGAATGCGCATATAAAAGGAGAATTTATGCAGGAAAATCATTCACAGGGGAAGCGCGGCAGGAAGAAACGAAGGAGAAGTGAGAACAGTATTCTGGCAGGTTCCATTCTTCTGTGCATTGTCACTCTGACAGCAGTTACGATCTGCCTGGTGATGGTCTTTCAATACCGTGCTGTTCAACAGAAAAACACGGCGGTTATGAGCGAGCTGGAGGCAATCCGTTTGCAGGAGGAAGCGTCCTACAGTCAGCTGGAAGTGGACGCTATGCTTGAAAGTGCGGTAGCGGAGGCACAGGAGAAGACAAGCGAGGAAGTGAAGGAAAAGCTTCTTGGCAGTATGAAAGAGTTTATGACCTCCGGGGAAGGAACCACACAGATGCTCAGAGCGTTTTTCCCAGATGAAATTGTGGTGGCGGATTCAGGCCGATATTATTTTTTCCCGATTCTTGAAGAGCTTGCAAAGAATACATACAATCCGGAGTCTTTCCAGCTGGATGATGACGGTATCATGCATTACTATGAGAACGGGGATAGGATTTCCCACAAGGGGATAGATGTCTCACGGTATCAGAGTAAGATCGATTGGGAGAAAGTTGCGTCGGATGAGGTGGAGTATGCGTTTGTCCGCTTGGGCATACGCGGCTATACGGAAGGGGAGATCATGGAAGATGAGACCTTCCAGGATAATATCAAAGGTGCGCTGAAGAATGATATTGATGTGGGAATTTATTTCTTTACCCAGGCACTGAGTGAGGAGGAGGCCGAAGAGGAGGCTGAGTTTGTCATTGAGTCTATTGCCCCATATAAAGTAACATATCCGGTAGTTATCGACGTGGAGACAGTGGAAAGCACGGAGGCGAGAGGGAACAGTCTGACCAGCGAGGAGCGCACAAAGTATTGCATAGCCTTTTGTGAAAAAATAAAAGAGGCAGGATATACACCGATGATTTACGGCAACTTAAAGACCTTCACATTGCTTTTGAACATAGAGGAGCTGGAGGCGTATGACAAGTGGTTTGCGTATTACGACGAATCTTACTATTTTCCGTATGATTTTAAAATATGGCAGTATACCAATAAAGGAAAAGTTGCGGGTATCAAGGGAAATGTGGATTTAAATATCAGCTTCGAATAGACATAGACTTTGTAGGCGGATTGAATGGCGGAAAGAATTGCATGAGATGATAGAATCTGAGATAATAAAGAGAATACATAATAAAGAAAGGTGAGGGTGCAATATGAAATACGAATTTGAAGGTACTGTAGAGTTTCGGGAGAACGAAAATGCCATTTCCGTGCCCTTTAATGTGTGGGAGGTGTGCGAGAAAGTGGGAGATGCTCCGGTGAGAGTATGTTTTGATGATGTATGCTTCATCTGTGATCTTCTGCCTAAGGGACAAGGGTATTATGATATTCCGGTCAGCAAGGAGACTCTCGATAAAGTGGAGCTTGGAAAGAAGTATCTGATTTCTATCGAGATCGTAGGCAACGTGGCGGGTATGGGTGGAAACAGTCCTTATAGTGTGGAGCATCCGATCCGGAAGATTGATGGCATAGAGCTGGTGACACAGCCATGGGACGGGCTGTGTGGACAGGCCTGCATTGCCATGATTGCAGGTACGACGCTGGATGAGATGTGTGATATCATGAAGTGCCGTGAGTGGCAGGCGAACATGAGCAAGATGATCGCAACGCTCGAGTATCTCGGCATACGCCATGCGGATAAGATTGTGTACACGCTGGGCAAGCCGGTGGAGCTGCCGCGCTGCTGTATTATCATGGAGAAAATGGGCAGATACAGCCATTATTTGGTCTTGTTTGAGAATAAATATTATGAGCCGAATCAAGGTGTGCTCTCCGAATTTGACAAAACGAAGATGGTAGGTTATTTGGAGATTATTGTGTAGGCTATTATTTTATAAGCTGATGACAGTAGAACGGCTGTTTCCTGTATATGATAAGGGAGACAGCCGTTTTTATATGGTGTTTCTGCTGTTAGATTTCCGAGTCATCAGCATACTCAGGTATTGTTCATTTTATGGATAGATTCAGCGATACTGTTGGCGTCTTCAGTGATCTTTTTGTAGATATCAGTAGACTGCTTGGAGAAAGCCCCCATCTGTTTGGCGATGACGCCGAAACCGGCACCCGCTGCACCAACTCTGGCGGTTTCTATAGAAGCATTCAGAGCCATAATCGTCTGCTTGGAAGCAATGGATTCTAATTCCCGGGTATTCTCCTTGATTCTTGTCACAGTTTCCGTCGCGTTAGCGATTTCTTTTTCCCAAACATGAATTTTTTTGTATTCGGTTGCATTCATATATTCCTGTAAAACTAAGCGGTTTACAACATCGCTTAGGAGGGAGGCAGACGCACGGATTGCTTTTTCAGAGCGCACAGGCACTTTTTGAACCGCCCGGACATAGGTATCTGGGTCAATGCCGAGTTCTTTGGCGATAGACTTGAATTTTTCTTCGTTCGGAGCGGAAGGAAGCACTTGACCACCAATAATTGCCCCCAGTTTCTCACCGTTTAATGTAATGTCACTGGCAAAATCCATCAGTCCTGCATGACATTCATAGACACCTTTACCCTCAGCATCACATTTCTGGCAGCGCTTGGCGCCTTCGGTGCAGTTTCTGGTATATTTCATACAGAAATCAGTGAAACCACTTCCTTTGGTAATATAGTTGCCGTCGGCATCGATGGCAACAGCAGCCAGGCCAGTGGCTTCTGAAAAAGCGTCCTGTATTTCCTGCAGGTGTGCTATATCCATAAAATCCGAAAGTTTCATGCTAATTGTATCCCTCCTTTTACAATATTATAGATATTATAACACTTTTTTGACGAATTGCCTATCAAAATTTAAATAGTAAGAGACAGCGGGTAATTTGCAGTATCTATTTCAGGGAATTAGGCTGGAAAAGGCAGTATGGTGCGGTTTTGGTGCTGTATATATGATATGAATAGGGTGAAAAGAAGTTCTAGCCGCTCATAGCAAAGGCTATTTCGCGGAGAACTTCTAGGAGTTGCCCTGCAACTCCGTTTCACCCCGAAAAACGCCAAAAACAGGCGTTTTTCAGGACAAGCTTGTTTGTCCGTGGATTTTGAGATTCCGTAAAGTGGAGTCATGGCGGTTAGTGGGAGAAGTACTTCGCTCTGAGACGCAGCTTGCCAGAGGAGATCAAGGGGAATGTTTACATTACGGTATATGCACATTTTATTGGAGATATGGGACAGTATACTCTGTGTGATCATGGCATTATGTACATATTGGAACAAAGGATTTGCGGAGTGGAAACGCAGGATTTTAATGAATATGTATATATATGCTGTCATCCTGATGATCATGGATGCCTGCGCGTGGGGATTTGACGGGTATTCCGGTAAAGCTGGATATTATATTGTGCGCATGAGTATTTTTTTTGCGTTTGTTGCAGCGAATTCGCTGCTGCTTACGTTCCATGGTTATATTTGTCAACATATTTTGGGACAAGCTTTTGAAGAAACGGATGAATTTCACAACCGGATCGGAAAAATTCCGTGTTGGTCATATTCTGTATATTGTCTGGGAGGTGTCAGCATCCTGCTTGTCATTGTGGCACAGTTTACAGGGTTATACTATTATTTTGATACAGATAATTTTTGTCATAGAAATACGTTCTTTCCGATTGCGCTGCTTATGCCGCTATTGGAACTAATGTTGGACTTGTCTCTGATCATAAAATTCCGTAGAAGACTCAAGAAAGCACTATTTGTATCAATGACATTTTATGTTGCACTTTCTGCTGCTGCGGGAGGTGTCATGCTTTTTTTTCATGGCATATCTCTTGTACATACGGCCATCACTCTTTCCCTGTTTTTTATGTTTATTGCGGCGGTTATGGAACAAGGAAGAGAGCTTGCTAAGAAGGAAAAGGAAATGTGTGACATACGGGCCGAACTCCTGCTGTCACAGATCAGTCCACATTTTATTTACAATACATTGACAACCATTAAACATCTTTGTAAAAAAGACGCGGGACTTGCGGCGGAGACGGTGGATGAGTTTGCCGGATATCTGCGGGGAAATCTGGATTCGCTGATGGGAAACAGAAAGATATTGTTTTCAGAGGAACTTATACATACAAAAAAATATATTGCTATAGAGAAAAAACGATTTGGAAAAAGGGTAAATGTCACTTATGAAATTCGGGAGGACAGCTTTATGGTTCCGGCGCTGACATTGCAGCCGATTGTGGAAAATGCGATAAAACACGGAATTACAAAAAGAGAACAGGGAGGTACGATCTGCATATCGACGGGCAAAGATGATACAGATTATTGGATTGCAGTTGAGGACGACGGTGTAGGGTATCATACGGATGCAAAACAGGAAAAGGGGCACATTGGAATTCCTAATGTGACAAGCCGTGTGGAAAGCATATGCGGCGGTAGGGTATCTATTGTAAGCACATACGAAGGGGGGACAACTGTACTGATAAGAATACCTCGTGAGAGGGGGTAAAAGGGGAGAGAGTTATGCAGGTATTGATTGTTGATGATGAGGAAATGGTACTGGAAGAGACAAAAGAGACGGTAGGCATGGAGCTTCCTGGAATGAAAATTATAGGCACAAGCTCAGCTTCGGAAGCAGTGGATATTGCCGGCAGGCAGCAGATTGGAATTGCATTTTTGGATATCGAAATGCCGGGCATGAATGGATTGGAGCTGGCAAAAAAGCTGAAGAAGAAAAATCCGGATACGAACATTGTTTTTGTGACAGCTTATGCAGAATATGCATTGGAAGCATTCGATATATTTGCCAGTGGGTATCTGATGAAACCGCTGCAAAGAAAGGATGTGAAGAGAGCAATTAAAAATCTGCGTTATCCTGTGGAGTATCAAAGTGGTAAGCTGCGGGTGCAATGTTTTGGAAACTTTGAAGTGTTCTATGACGGCGAGCCTGTGATATTTGCGAGGGCAAAGGCAAAAGAGATATTTGCCTATCTGGTAGATTTAAACGGCGCGGCAGCTAATACAGGGGAGCTGTGCGGGATTTTATGGGAAGATTCCATGGATATGGAGAGGAACAAACATTACTTGCGCAATTTGATCTCTGATATCCGTAAAGCGCTTCGAGGCTGTCATGCAGAAGATGTTTTTCTTTATCGGAGGAACCAGTTTGCAGTTGATCCGGAAAAAATAGAATGCGATTATTATAAATTTTTGAAAAAAGATATGGCTGCAGTTAACAGTTACAGGGGGGAATATATGAAGCAGTATAGTTGGGCAGAGTTTTCCCTGTATCAGTTTGAATGTAGTGTGAGAAGTACTTCTAGAACTCAACCGCAGAGGCTGTTTCGTTAAGAAGCGTCTCACACAGGACATGGAGGATGAGTTATGAAATACTTTAGGAAGTGCGGGATCAGAATAGGAAGCGGGATATTTTTTTTAGCGGGTATGATACTTGCAGGGAATTTTGATGTTTTTTGGCTGCAGGCCGCAGAAGCGGATGACAGCAGCGGTTTCTTGTATGAGGAGGAAGGGGCAATACCTGTGGAGGAAGAGGAACAGACGGCAATCCAAATTGCTGTCCATCCGGATAGCCAAGTGGTTGATGTGGGCGGTGATGTGGTCTTTACAGTCGAAGCCTCTTTGACGGGTGATTCTGGCGCAGCTCTGCAGTATGAATGGCAGGAGAGCGCAGACGGGGATAACTATTACACGATAGCAAACGGCTCTTCCTGCTGGCTTTCCAATGTGCAGGCGGAGCGGAACGGACATTTTTTCCGCTGTCTGGTGACTTGCAGTGAGTTTAACCTGGAACCGCAAGTTACCAATACAGCCCAGCTTACTGTGCGCATCCCGAACTATACGGTGACGGTGGAGAATGGTCAGGCAGATCCGGTCTCGGCGGCGCCTGGGAGCACGGTGTGGATCACGGCAAATGTACCGGCGGATAAGGAGGAATTCAAGGAGTGGGTGGTGAAAGAGGGTGACGTGACGCTGGCAAGTCCTTTGAGCGCCAGAACATTTTTTACTATGCCGGACAGGAATGTGGGACTGATGGCGGCCTATCAGTCTAAGGCGGAGCTGCCCGTCATCACTTCCGAACCGCAGGATGTTCAGGTGGAAGCGGGAGATTATGCGTCTTTCCAAGTGTCGGCCTCCGGGCAGGATCTCACTTATCAGTGGCTGGTAGATGAGGGCAATGGGAGTGGGTTCCGGGAGGTGGCAGGTGCAGTGACGGAACTGTACCGCGTTATGGTGTTGGACGGTTCGATGAACGGTTATGAGTATAAGTGCGAGGTTACAAACAAGGCGGGGGCCGTGCGTACACGGTCGGCGAGACTGACCATTTTTTACAAGATTGTGGGCGGCGCCCGTTCCAGCTGGGTGAAATCAAGCGGCAGTGGACTTGTTTTTCAGGGCAGTGGAGTTTATTCCAGATTCAGCGGGGTCAGTGTGGATGGAAACCGTATCCTGGCCAGTGAGTACAGCAAGGGCGGGAGTCAGACGCCCTTTACAGAGATCACGCTTCTGAGGTCTTATTTGGAGACACTTCCGGAGGGGGATCATGAGATGGAGATAGCCTGGTCGGACGGTTCGGCAAAGACTTCCTTCAGTATTGTACCGCCAGCCGCAGATCTTCCCGCAGATATTACGGGGCTTGGGGCATCGGATATAGGTGCGGCAGGCTCCAGCCGGGCAGCGGGCACGACAGCCGCTGCAGGAGAGGTGACTTCGGAGAGATCGGATATGACAGGCGGCATGGATACGAACGATGCGTTAGATAGGAAAGAGAATGGGGAGCGAGATGAGATGAGTTTTGGACAGATATCGGGGAATGCATTGGATGATTCAGTATCGGAAAATGCGGTGAAGCCTTCCTCGGGTACGGCATCGGATGTATTTTCATCGTCAGGACTTCCAGTGGGCATACCGCAGGAAGACAGGAAAGTGACACTGGGTGAAAGGAGAACTAAGGACCGGTCTTCAGACTTTGAGAAAAGTCCCGTGCAGCTGGCTAAGATGTCGGAGGCAGTGAATAAGTATGCGGGGACAGTATGCATGGCAGTCATTTTGATCAGCGCCGCCGGTATCGCCAGCGGCATCATCGCCTACAGAATGCATGACACGGAGGGGCAGAACAAATGAGTGGTAAAAAAATAAAAAAAGGAAGCATTTCGAGAGGAATTTTGTTGGTGCTTACTTATCTGTGCTTTGTCGCAGAGCTTGCATTTATCATTATGGGATTTACCAGCTATGGAATCGTCTTTGCGGGTCTGCGCTTTTGTCTGGTCATTGTATTTTTTGTCCTGTGGCGGGGGGAGCGGGCGCACGAACTTTTAGCCTTGCGAAGCAGCCTGGATGAGGTCCTGCACAGGGAAAGCATGGGGAATACGAGAAGAGAGCATGAGCAGATGAGGCGTCTGAGGAAGGAGAAAGAAGATCTGGCTTGCGAGAAAGAACAGGCAGAAAGCTGTCTGGAAAAGCTTGTGCAGGAAAAAGAGATGCTGACACGGCAGCTCGCAGAGGCGCAGCTTTGGGGGAAGAGCATTCCTGCTAAAGAGGAGGCAGCGGGCATCCTTCCGCCTGATGAGAATCCGGTGGACCTGGATCTGTCAGCAGTTTTTTCTTATGTCACCTCTGATATGGAAGATTCCTGCGGTGAATCGGGCATCCGATTAAGGCTGTCATGTTCGAATGAGATGCCCTCCTTCAGGGCAGATGAACGTTACGTTCGCCTGATTCTATATAATATTATTGATAATTCGATCAAGTACATGAAGTGCAGAGGAAGCCTTGTTATCACGCTCTCCTATCTGGGAAACAGTTTTTTTTTGGCATTTAAGGACGATGGAATGGGGCTTGCACAAAAGGAAATTGCACATATTTTTGATTTAAATTTCCAGGGGTCCAATCGTGTCAGCGGAAGCGGGCTTGGGCTTGCTCAGGTGAAGGCTATTGTCGGTCACTACGGGGGATCTGTTAATGCCCGCAGTACAGACGGCATGGGTATTTATATACAGCTTCCGGCTTCACGGGAGCTATGAGACGGTAAATGGTACGGGAACAAGAGAAAACGGGAGAAACGTGTGGAAGAGACGGAAAAGATAAAGATTTTGCTGGTGGAGGATGGCGAGGGTCTTTCACGGATTGGCGCCGCACAGCTTACAGATTTTGGCTATGAGGTGATCTGTGCTTTGAATGGGGAAACGGCCGTGGAAGTTCTGCGCAGGGAACAGATTGACATGATTCTGCTTGACGGCCCGGATATTATGAAGGCTTTTTGGCGCGGCGGCAGCGATTACATTGCCAAATCGATGCAGCCGGAGATTTTGGCAGAGCATATTGAGAGGATGCTGGAACGGATCAGGAATGCAGGGCTGAAGGGAGACAGGCGGTGGTTTAAGCAGTTTATGATTGACAAAAGCCGCCGGGAGGTTTATCGGGTAGAGAATGGATGCCTGGAGGAAAAGATACCGTTGTCTCCGCTGGAGTATCGTATTTTGCAGGCGTTGACGGAACATCAGGATGAAGTCACACTTTACAGACAGCTTTATCGGGACGTATGGCAGCAGGAGGATCTGGGGGATGTGCGCCCTTTGATGGTGCATGTCTCAAACCTTCGAAAAAAGGTGAATTTGAATCACACGGAGATGATTATAGCGGTGCGCGGGGTCGGTTACCTGTTCCAGGACGAGTAGGAAAGAAATGCCTTGGAAACCTTTAATGAACCTTAAATAAACAGTGGCTGCAGTCGTGCTATGATAAAAAAAAGGAAACGATGCCAGTCAGGAACCGTTAAAGAATAAATCATTACATCAGATAAGATTGGGAAGGAAAGGGACTGTCAGATGAAAAGCAGCGAATTATTTCCGTTTAGCAGAAACAGGTACTACAGGGGCAAGATGCTGACATCGGCGGATTTTGAATCTGAGCAGCTCTATATGAACAACAAGAGATATTTTATGAATCAGACAGTCATTGGTTCGGGAATCGCCTGTGGATTGAATGTGATCAGCCTGGATGATCTGTCCTTTATGGTTGAGAGTGGTGTGGCGGTTGACGACATGGGACGTGAGGTTGTGGTGGACAGCTCGGTGGTTAAGAAGTTGTCCACAGTTACAGGATTTGAGAGCCTGGAAACCGGGCAGGCCAGCCTATGTATTCGATACCGGGAGAATGAGACACAGCCGGTCTATGCGGTCAACAGACAAAACAGTGACAGGGAATTTGAGTACAATCGGATCGAGGATGGTTACGAACTGTTTTTGATTGACACTTCCAGGCTGGATGGGGAGTTTGAGACGGAGACGGAGTTTTATGCGGGCGGACTCCTGTTTGAGAATCAGGATTATCAGGTACTGCTGCGTCTTCCCGCCAATATTTGTGCCGGGCACTATGTGAAGCTGACGATCGAGGTTTACAAGGTGAGCGATGCAAAAGCGGTCTTAAATTATCAATCGGTTTTACAGACGCCGGCACTCATGACATTGGAGGGTGGTCAGGAGCTTTCGGTAAGTCTGGACGGCGTAGAGCTGGAAAGGGGCCGCCGCGTTGTTCGGGAGTACTGGATGTTAGCGCAGACGGAAGCTTATGAGGATACAAGCATCATGGTGAAGACGGGGAGTGCAAGGGCTTTGATCAATGATGTAGAGTGTCCGGTCAATGTCAGTGTCTCCTGTAAACTGAATATTTTAGACATTACGCCGGAGCTCTTGGCGGTGCGGGAGATAAACCGGGTGAGTCTGGAACTACGGTCATTGGGAACTGGTATGGGAGCGATTCGCCTGGCGGATATCACATTGGTGCGCACGGAGTCTGCTTATCTGATTGAGAAGGTGGACGAGTCCGTGAGAAAATACATTCCCACGATTGCAAGTGAGTGGAAGCGGCTTGAGTATGCCGGGTGTTTTTATCGGAAATACCCATTCTTGAGCGGTGTAGTGGTGCATAAGGACAGTGCGGCGGTTAAGAAGACAGAGGACAAGTTATTGCAGGAAACACCCCGGATAGCCACCGGCATTGTGGAGATTCCCATCGGGGATCATGCAAAAAAGGGAGATATCTGCTATTCCGATGAGATTATGCATGGTTTGGGAACAGGTAATGTCTATGTAGAGGTGGGTTATGAATATCTGGAGGAAAACGAGTTCCTTGACAGGATGGCAAAGGCCACAATTTATGGGGATCCGAATCTGTTTGGATGCACCGATCAGAAGGTGGCGGCGGAATCAGCGGTAAAGGTGTACAACGATAAAGGCAGCTTTGTCGTTGGTCTGAAGCTCAAGGCTAACATCGACATGATTGTACTGACCTATCGATGGGTGGCAGTCCGCTGTGACAGTGGAAAATCCAGGGATGAGATCGAGGTTGACAGCGCACAGGGGATCAGTGTGGTGACACCCACTGTCATTCTGGGGACAAGGGAGAGATATTTCTTCCAAGTGGAATACAATAACATGAAACCATGCTCTCTCACATATGCACTGACGGACTATGACAGCGGCGAGATTTCATCAGACGGCATCTACACGGCGCCGTCGAAAGAAGGTGTATATGAGATTCGTATTTACTGTACGGACATGCCAAGGATACATACTTACGCTTATGCAATCGTCAGAAGAAAGGCAGTGGAGGAGATACAGATGAAGGATTCTGTGACGGATAGAGGGGAAGGGCTTTTATGATCTATCAATCGAATAAAATGGTATATGCTCCCGTTATGGAAGTTCTGAAGGGGAATGTGAATGAAGTTCTCATCTGCAGGAATGCGCTTTCTGAACAGAGAAGCTATTATACGCTCCTCGTAATTCACGATCATGGGATTGTGAAACGTCTGTTTAGTGCGATTGAACAATCCAAACACGGATATGCGTGCTGTGTGGAGATATTTCAGCAGGGTGATGTATACTGCGCTGTCTTTCCCTACGTGAAGGAGCGGCGTATGCAAAGCTTCTATATGCCGGCTCAGGTTTCTCTGGAAACCTGTGGAAAAATTTGCGAGAACTTGATTCTTTCTTGTATGCTTTCAAAGCTTCCTTATCCGCTTCTCTATCTGGTGCTTGAGCAGGAGCAGCTGCATCTGTTGAAGGATGATAACGTGGAGCTGGGATGCACAATCGATCTTTCTGAATTGGATGAGGAGATTGGGGAAAAGGAATGTGTCAGACAGTGTGCTGTTGTGCTTCGAGAGCTTTTGAAAGCTCGGAAGGACAAAGAGAATACAGCTTACCAGCTTTTTAACAGAAGATGGGATTACGAGAGCTTTGGGAGCTTATATCGGGATATGAGGCTCGTAAAGAGAACGATGAAGAGGCATAAAAGGCTTACCAGGCTGCGAATGATATTTCAGAGCCGTCTTGAGGGAATGAGTAAGCTTTTGCGGGTGATCTGTGTGGGGATGATTGCGCTGGCGCTGCTTAGCTTACTTTCCAGAGCAATGTGGGGAGAAATTCCCTTTCTCAGAGTTTTTGTCAATCACTTCAAAGCGATTGGAACAGAGTCGTTGACTGGATAATATGACAGGAAGATGGATATGGATACGATCATAATTGTATGTGCAGTTATCTGGGTGGCTGCAGCAGCGGCTTGTATGTTTGGACATTCTCAGGCAGTTCAGCGGATGGGCTGCATAGAGCTCATTTTGGCGGCGGCAGTGGGCGGCAGTGCAATGTTTGGTTATTGGAAGGCGGCAGATTTCACATTGAGACAATATCATCAGATGCTGGCGATTTCCCTGGGAAGTGCTGATCCCTATTTGGCGGACCTGGAGGATGAATTAGAGGTATACGGCGGCAGCGATGCAGCTTTTCTGCAGGAGTCTGAACGGATTGTGGAGGATGCGCTTCCGGTGCTGCAATCCGGGGAGGCTCGTTACACTTTCTGCAAGATTTTTCTTGTAAAGAAGGAGAGCACGGGTGGCTATCGGGAGTGTTTCTTTACGGGCAGTGCAGACCAAAGCTGGGAGAGCCTTCAGGAGACGGTGAAACCTTTGATCGGGCGGGCTATGCGCAGCCGTGAGACGGTTTGGCAGGAGTACGAAAATGAGATGACCGTCTTTGTGGCGGCTGATAAGTCGAGAATTGCACCTGCTTACGCTCTGGTTGTGCTGGTTTCCAGGAAACCGCTGCTCACAGCGCTGAATACGCTGAAGACCCAGTATTTTTTCTACAGTCTGCTTTTTTTAATCACAGCGACACTTCTGGTGATTCGGATGGTTCTAATGCAGGAAAAGGAACTGCACAGAATAATCAGACTGCTCTCACGGGTGGCACAAGGGTTGGAGGACGATTCCACTTTGTCAAAACTTGTGGGGAAAGCCCTTTCTCCGAGGGCGAGCAATGAGACACATGCACTCTACAGCAGTCTTTTGCAGATTGTGGTCAGTACTGAGCGGATGAATTACTCCAAGTACCAAGTGCTCCAGGCATATTACCGATTTGCCCCCAGGGAGATCGAAAAGATTTTGGGCAGGCACTCTATTTTGGATGTGGCGCCATCGGACTGGGCAGAGACTAGGAGCACGGTTGCTTTTGTCTCTTTTGCCAAGAGGAAAGGTATTTCCGACAAGGAGTATTTGAGGCAGATGAACAGAAACTACGCACTTTTGTGTGAAGGCCGCCGCGAGTTTGGCGGCAGTATCGTATCGGGAGGCAGCAATCCCGATGTAATGCTGCTCCTGTTTTACGACGAGAGCAGAAAGGCGCTGCAGTTCGGTGTCAAGATGGCCATCCGTGAGGTGGCGGATCAAAAGGCGGGGCAGGCATTTGTGTTCCTGCATCGAACGCCTCTTGTTTATGGGGTGGCAGGCGACGACGAACAGTCTTTTCCTTATCTGTATTCAGAAGAGATCCGCATTCTGCAGAAATATGCGGACAGCCTGCGCGCAATGGGAGTGCGTATGGTTGTCACGGATTGTGTGTGGGAGATGGTGAAGGAGGGAGCGGTATCCCGCTATATTGGTTACATAGAAGACGGGAAGTACCTGTTTCATCTCTATGAGATTCTGGATGCTCATCCGGTAAAAGAGAGGTTAAAGAGGATTGCATTCGAGTCTAAGTTTCAGGAAGCGCTCCATCTTTTTTATAAGAGTGACTTTTATTTGGCAAGAAATATATTTTCTGATATTTTGAGAAGCTGTCCAATGGACGAGGTGGCCAAGTGGTATCTTTTTCTTTGTGAGAGCGGACTGAGCAGTGAAAAGGCACAGAGAAAGTCCTTTGCGCTTTTTTCAGGGGAATAGGGGTACTTTCGCATGATGCAGTTTTGGAGAGCGCTGATCACGGTAGTGACATCTAGGCTGAGCAGACTTTTGGTGAGCATCCGCCGATTTACGTCACCTCAGTATGTGATGGGGCGGATTGTTCAGAAATTCAGGGATTTAATAAGCCGGCTCTTAGATTTTAAGCCAAGGAATCAGAAAGATTATTATATACTTTTCAGATGGATGATCAGCCGCAGACTGATAAACGCAGTTGTGATCCTGGGAGGGATTGTATGTCTGGCGTATCTGTTCTGGCTGAGGCCTGTCGGAGCAGGGCAGGATGGAATGCAGATTAAGACTTATCGGTATTCAGCGGTTCCTCTGCGTCTGGCAGAGGGGCAGGTGCGGATTAAGGCGAAAAAAGATTATATTGCTTACGAGGGTGAGGTCAGCGGGGGTTATGTCTGCGGCGCAGGCACGCTTTATGGGGAGAATGGGCAGATGGTTTATCAGGGCGAGTTTGACAGAAACCTGTATAACGGTGAAGGCACACTCTATTTTGATTCCGGCCAGATAAAATACATCGGTAATTTTGTGGATAATCAGTTTGAGGGCAAGGGTGTACAGTACTGGGAGAGCGGGGCAAAGTTCTATGAGGGCGATTTTTCGAAAGACCTGTTTGAGGGCACAGGAATCCAGTACTGGGAGAGCGGGATCAAATGTTATGAGGGCAGCTTTTCGCAGGGTATGAAGGAAGGGGAAGGTGTGCTGTATAATTCATCAGGAAACGCTGTCTTTACGGGCCAGTTTCATCTGGATGATATCGTTTATACGCAGCTGCTTGGAAGAACAGCAGAAAATATGCGGGAACTCTATACGGGAGAACAATTCGTTTATCAGTATGGGAAAGCGGATGAAAATGTGGTTTATCTGAGTGAAATTGACGCTTTCTGCCTTGCGAAGGACAACGAGGAGAGTCTGGCGGATTCCCTGAAATACGATGTGGTTTGTGTGGGAAAAGATTCCTTTCGATACGGCGGAAAGGTGATTGATACCATAGAGGGACTGACGGAGGCTGTCGGTGAGCCGGTTTATGAAGGCAGCAGCTATATGACTTTTTTGGAGGCGGCAGCTGTCGATATTCTGCAGAAGCAGGGAAAAGCCATAAACCTGCAGACCGGTATTGACATGACGCCTGTGTTTGACGAGGTGTATGCAGTCAACGCCTATGCGCCGGACGTTGTTGTATGCCTGCATGTTTATATGATTGAGGAGAGGGCTTATACCTTTGTCTCGGAAGGCAGGATGGGGACATTTTTCATGTATGAAATAGAATAGGGTGAAAACTTAGGATGAAAAGGAAGGGAAAAAGGAGAAACACATGGGAAGACGGAAACCGGCGGGGATAATTTTGACTCTCATAGGAGTAGTTCTTTTGACTGGCGCACGGCCGGCACCGGCCGTGTGTGCCGTGGAACAGAACTCAATTGATATCAATACAGTGAAGAGAACGGCATTAAATCGCAGCGATGCATATGACCGGGTAGAGAATAAGCTGGAATTGGCGCGGGCGAAGTACACGCAGTCGGTCAAGAAGTTGAGGTTGAAGGAGGAGAACCAGCGTTCTTTCCGCTGGTCACCGCTTTTAAAGTTTAAACTGCCGGAGAAGCCGGACCTGACGGATGAATTTGATTATCATTATACGCCGCTTGCACTGCAGTCGGAGATTGATCAGCTGGAACATGAGCGGAAGGACACGGTGTATTCCGTTTATGAGGCGGTGGAATTGCACTTTGTGGAGGCATACCGCCTGCAGGAGATGATTGCATTCAATGAGGAGCTTTTGGATTCGTCTAACAGGACCCTGGGAAAAAATCGTGCCAGATTCGCTGTCGGGCAGGCAGGCGAGTCGGACATTACTGCCATGGAGCAGAAGGTCAGCCGTCTGGAAAAGACGATAGCTTCCGATATGAGAAGTCTGACGGCGGTTATGGACAAGCTCTATCATCAGACGGGATTGAAGCTGGCTGACTATACACTGGAAGCCCCCTATGTAGATGCAAATATGGACAGAGAGATGCTGGATCTTTTGATCGAGTATACGCTGGACAACAGTGATACTTACTACAAAGCCCAGTCTGCGGCGAGCAATGCGCTTCTGGCGCTCAACACCAACTATGATCTGATGAAGAATCAGTACGGATACGCAAACATGAGCTTGATAGATACTTATGTAAACCAAGTAAAAAACGGGGAGAAGGTGGACACAAAAGCATTCAAGGCGGCGTACAATACACTTCTCACAGCTGTGGACAAGCCTTGGACAGGGAGCTTTAAAATCTGGTTTGTCAGGATTCCAAGAGTTTGGACTAAGGGCGCTGTTGATGGTATCCGCTATGTGGAAGATGAGCCGCTCGCCCTTTATGAGTCCGCCATTGAGTATCAGAATGCGAGAGCGGAGGAAGCGTCTGTGGAGAAGGAAATTATTCAGCAGGTAAAGGATACCTTTGAGAATTATGTTTCTGCCAGAAACGCATGCATCAGCACAGAGGAGAGCATTGATAAAAAAAGAGAGGAACTGAAAAAGGATGCTGCTTTAAATGCCGCCGGGCAAATGACATGGGAAGAGTATCAGGAGGTGCTGGAGGAGTATGAGAGCCTGCAGACTGATTATCTGCAGGCACAGGCGGACTACAGCGGTATTCTCTACAGTTTTAACAGACTGACTTGCGGCAGAGTGGAGCATTTTTTTAGCGGAGGCGGTATAAACCTCGCATCCGGGGAAGGCGGCGTGAGTTATGTGGTGACGGATGAGGAAGACGGTGTCTACTACTATATCCGCACGCTTGCTTCTGGAACGGCTTTTGAACTGGGATTGGAGATACCGGAGGACTATGATGCGGTTCCCATCACAGATTTTGAGCTCTGGATCGGGCAGGGGGCAGACCAGGTGCAGGTGGGCGGGCGGATTCCTGTGGAAGAGAGGCTGAGGCATTTGCAGCTGGACATCCAGTCAGTGGACAGGGTGTTTGTCCGTCTGTATGATGGTTCCGAATTTATCGATGACTGTGACATCAAGCCCTCAGAGTATACAGGACGGCTCAACATTGTGACAGATTACCGAATTGAGAAGAATGAGAGCACGAAGGTGGCATCATATACAGCGGAGACTACGGACACCGGTTTGCTGCTTATCACCATCACGAAAAACCCGGGTGAAGGGATCGCCGGCTACAATATCAAGAACGAGGACGGTGCATACCTTCTGGGTGGGAATGTGGTGCCTGTGAAGGAGACATTTCGTTATCTTTCAGCGGCAGCAAGTGATTTGGAGGATCTGACAATCATTTTTTACGATGCAGACGGCACACTGCTCTATGAGGCGCGGTTTCGAACAAGTGACAACACGATCAGAAAGAAGGAAGAATATGACGGATAAAAAAGTGCGGGGCTGTGCTGCAGCCGTACTGATGATAGTTATGCTGCTCACGCAGGGAATGCCCCTTCTTGCTGTGGAGAACGACAGGGATAACAGTATCCGTTCTGTCAGGATGTCAGATAGTCAGATTACGGTGTCCACTCTGATTATCGGCTCCTATATGATAGACTTGGCCGGCTTGAGCGACCATATCTACGAGAAGGCCAGGGATTCCGCCAGCGAGTTCAATCAGAATAAGGTGTATTACAAGTCGGAGTTAGCTGGGGGTCAGTGGTTCGAAATCACAGATGCTACTTCCATACGCGATATCACAAATGCCGGTGTACCGGTTTCTGTGGATGTGATCGAAACGCTGGAATTTACACACTTGGTGGCAGCGGACGGTACGGTGACGGACTTGCGGGTGCAGGCTTACGTCAATGAGTTTGACATACCAGATCCATATGATCTGACGAACATGGAGGAGCTGGAACCAATCAAGATGCACTATCAGTATCTTCAGTCCAAGGAGACCAGGACGCATAGCGATGAGAAATACTTGCAGATGATGGAAATTTTCTATGGCCTGCGCATCGAAGACGATACTACCAAAGACTGTGATGCATCGCTGGATGCCCTCAATTCCTACAAGCTGGATGTGATCAGGCGGGGACAGCCGGAATCTTGGGCGGAGGCAGTGGCCACTGTCATGGAGGGGGAGGATGCGAGACGCCGGGTACAGTCATTAAACACGCTGGATCTTTATTTGGATGAACTGCTCAAAAAGGCAGGCGGACAGGATCAGGAGGGATTGAGCCCGGAGCAGATGGACGAATTTTATAATGATATGGATGGACAGGATGGCAATTGGTTTGAAAATTGGCAGAACAGGCGGGAAAGTTATCAAAAATTTCTTGCAAAGCAGAGTACTTACAGTGGTGTTCCATTGGATGAGAATTTTCAGGTGGATACCGATATGATTTCTGCTATCGGCGAGTCCAAGTCCAATGTGAAAGCCAGTATCAGCAAATACACGGGAAAGCTCCTTGCGGAAGGGACGACAGCTTCCACTCAGGCGATTTATCAGTACAGCAATGATTTGATAAACTGTGCCAAAGTCTATGACACGCCGGGCAGTGACGAGGCAGCCGCCAGGCTGGTGAATCTTCTCAATGTCCTGAGAGGCGTTATCGAGAATATGGACAGTGAAAGGGATGCTCTGGAAAATGAAATGGTGGATCAGGCGTTTTCAGCCTGGTGTAACATTCTATCGGAGGGGGCAGGACCGGATTACCGGCAGGCGGAGGGTGAGGGAGCGGACCAGCCTGCGCTGACTTCCTTTTTGACGCAGCGCGAAAACGATGCGGACAACGCCCGCCTGGAGTACCAGGCGATGCTCACAGAGATGTGGAAGCGTATGAGGAATTCCCAGGCGCAGATTGATGTCGAGACGCGCATAAACGGTATTGGACAACTGCAGGCTTTGCTACCTGAGGATGCCTTGGGAACAGTGAACAGACATCTGGAATGGCTTAGGAAATCGCTTGCGGAACTGATTGCGGACTCCGGAAATTCTTCAGAGCTTGACCAGCTCTTGGAGGAACAGAGGAATCTGGATCAACAGAGGTTAAACGCTCTGGATGATAATGATTTGGCGGAGGCGAAGCGGCTGTCAGCTGAGATGGATGCCAGACAGAGGGATATCAACGATCTGCAGGGGCAGTTTTCTAAAATATTGGCGGACCCGGACAGCAGTGCGGCGGATAAAACCCGAGCAGCCGCGGGTATGGCGGAGGGAAGCGCCGGAAAGTTGATTGATGAGCTGGCAAACGATATCACCTCCGGGATATTGGGTGGTACGGAGGGCACAGAAGACAGGCAGGGCGGCGCAGACAGGAGCGGCTTGGACAATGATATGGCAGCGATCGTAGAATTGGCGCAGTATGATCCGGAGGCGGCTTCCGGGGCGGCTGCAGATATCAGGAAAGCGCTGGATAACACACCGGATATGGATGCCGGGATCTTGGATGACTTAAATAGTCAATTATCAGATCTGGAACAGGGGCTGGCAGACGGCGGTGCAGGCACACTTTCGCAGGCCCAGTTAAACAGCCTTCTTGCGGATTATTTTGATAGTACTTCCACTGCTTCAGACTGTGACAAAGCAGGGGCATTGATTGCTCTCTCCCAGTACGCGGAGGACAGCAACAATGAGAACGCGAAAGTGTTAGCAGCTTCCATGGCAAATCAGTTTGCGGCACAGGAAAATCCCTATATCTTTGAGAAGTACGACAAAGCTGTGAACGCTTACGTTTCTTTAAAGACCATAGGCCAGGTCTGCGGCTATCGCTATATTTTTGACGAGGTGCACCATATTGTTACCCTCAGAAGGTCCATGGAGTATTATACGTTTACTTCCGGTAATCCGGCCTATGTGTTTACGGAGAATTCCCGGGGAAAATTATCGGCGGAGCCGGGATTAAAGACAGTTCTTTATATCGACAGCAGAGATGGAGACGAAATCTTTGGCTGCAGGGGACAGGAGATAGCCAGGTGTTCCTGGGCAGCGGCCAGAACAGCAGCTATGGAGCCGGACATCGGGGTCATATATGACATGCTGATGCGTGCGGACCGCGGATCAAATGGAGGTTAGGAAGACGCTCCGGAATAGAGGTTAAAATGGCAGATTATACGATTATATCAGACGTCAGCGGTTTTATCTGTAAAATGCTGCGGGAGAAGATGTGTCCGGAACCGGTACCTTCCCCGAACAATATTGAGATCTCCTCCCCTGCTGCCCAGGACGTGGACTACATAATCGGGTTGTACTTGTACGATGTGAAGGAGGAGACCATAGTGGCGAGGCCGCCCCGCGTTTCGGCGGGCGGCACCAAATTCAGCAGGCCGCCGGTGCCGTATAGTCTTTACTATATGGTGTTCATCAACGGCTCATCCCAGATGGGATTAAAGGCGCCGGATATACAGAAAATCATTGGGAGGATCGCACAGATTGTCAGTGATAACAGCTCTGTGTACCCGCATGAATTACAGCCATGGCTGGATGCAGTGGAACCTCCGATTGTGTTGTCTCAGGCGAAGATGGCACTCGATGAAAAGGTGCGGGTGTGGCAGGCAATCAATAAGCCCTATCAGATCAGCCTGTTTTATAAGGCGGCGCCCGTTTATGTGTCCAGCGAGACTGTGGCAGATCCCCCTCGTGTCAGCGAGGCGTTGTTTGACATGGAGGTGATAAGGCCGGAAGGGGGTGACCAGGGATAAGTGGGAGACTCGTTTTGTTATCAGCTTGATCTGGTGATCAGACTTGTGGATACTACCGTCGGCTGGCCGGTGACAGAACAGCAGGTTTTATTTAAGAAGAACGGTCAAAAGCTTGCTTTTTACACCCGCGGAGCAGGGGTTCATGTGTGTCTAAACAGCGGGCGGGAGGATATGAAGCTGACAGTTATAGTGAGGGGATATTTGGAAACTACAGTCGATATTCGTTATAAGAAGTTGGCTGGCAGATATCCGGAGGTATATGTGGATCTGATACCTGAGAGGCCGAAGTATGGTTATTCCGATTTTGTAGATATCATTGGCAGTATGCCGGGTATTACATCTGTCGAAGCAGTGTGTCTGACGGATCCGCTTGCAGAGGCAGCCGCTTACAGCGCAAGAAAGCAGCAAATGAAGCTTTTTGCAGCGAGGGCGTTTGATGAGGAAGCCTATGCGTTAATTCATGCAGAGACAGCAAGCTTTGAAGAGTTCCATGTGGTATCTGTTAGAAACAGACTTTTTTTGCAGCTTGCACAACCCATGGAGACGGAGGTAAAACCTGGGGAGAAGATTTCACGCATCGTGAGAGGCAAGGCGGAGAAAGACGGAAACTACTTACTGCGGCTGCGTAAAGACGGACAGGGAATACAGCACCTGATTCGCTATGTAGTAAACGGTAAGACAACATTTAGGAAGATCGGCGCTGAGTCAGCGGGCGATTTGGAAAACGGGAGGTTGTAGAATGGGGATGATGGTGGTGACGGGGGCGGTTTGTAAGTGTGCATTTGGGACAATTCCCTGTGCATTGCAGGTGACATCGCAGGCGGCCTGTATGGCAGAAGGACTGCCGATTGCCACCATACAGGATATGCAGCCAGGTATCAATCTGAAAAGCTTTGGCATGTGTACATCGCTGGTGAATCCGGCAGTGGCAGCGGCCACGGCGGCGGCTTTGGGCGTGCTGACCCCGCAGCCCTGCAGTATGGTCCCGGCAGGACCGTGGATCACATCGAGCCCCAAGGTGCTGGTGGGAGGAATTCCCTGCCTTGAAAGCGGTGCAGCCCTCATGTGCGGCATTGGAGCTGGGTGCATCCGTGTAGTAATGCCTGGTCAGACAAAGGCGATCGTGTAAGAAGAAAGGAGAACGAATATGGCGCAATATTTTTCACCGGGAGTATATGTGGAGGAGTACGATAACTCTTCCAGACCGATAGAAGGCGTTGGGACTTCAGTCGCGGGCTTCGTTGGCTTTGCGGAGAAGGGGCCCACAGAAGGAGCGCTTTTTGTCATCACAAGCTACAGGGAGTTTGTCCGTCAATTTGGCAGGCCCTTGAGTGAGTTTGAGTATGGCGAGTACCGATATCTGGCTCCTGCCGTGGAGCAGTTTTTTGTAAACGGGGGCAGCAGCTGTTATGTGTCCCGCGTGAGTGTGCCGGATGCAAAAGCGGCTTTTGCAAAGAAAGGTATTCTCTGTGTGGAGGCAGGCAGTGTCGGCAAGTGGGGCAACAAGATTCAGATCACTCTGACAAGCGTCACAAGGCGTAAGATGCAGATGGTAGGTTTAAACGGCGAGGCTTATGTGGCAAAGAGTGTGGATGGTTTTCGCGAGGGGGATCTGGTTGTCTGCGGCGGCGTGTACAACCGCATCAAGTCCATAATTGACAACAGCGTGACCTTTGAACAGCCCTTTGAAGAGGAGATTGTGGATACCGCATTGCTCCCTGTCACTTTGGTATATCTGGTGGAGACTGACGTTTCCGTCCGCTGTGGGGAGGAGGCTGAGAACTACAGAGGTGTGAGTTTTAATACAGCGAATCCAAATTATATTGCCTACCGTATGGCAAACAGCGAGTTGGTTAAGATTACCGTAAATCAGGATGACAAGCTGGACAATCCCGTGGAAGCGATTCTGGGTGAGGGATGCGGGGATGGCATGTTTATGTTGGAAAATGGGCAGGATGGTTCCATCAGCAAAGCCACTGCGGGTACTTTTATCGGAGAGGACAATGGGCCTGGCAGGAGAACGGGACTGGAGGCATTCGTGGAACTTGCAAATGTGAATATGCTGTTGGTGCCGGGCATCACGATTCCTGAGGTGATTGTGTCCATGGTGGGACAGTGTGAAAATTTGTAAAATCGTTTTGCAATTATTGATATGCCGAAGAATTGCCACAAGGTAAAGGAATTGCTTGCTTACCGGGAGATGATTGATTCCTCCTATGCAGCGATGTATCACCCTTGGCTGCAGGTGTATGACCGCTCCTCTAACAAGACAGATTTTATACCGCCATCGGGAGCGGTGGCTGGTGTCTATGCGCGCACGGACAGCACCAGAGGCGTACATAAGGCGCCGGCCAACGAGACGGTGTTCGCTGCCGGACTCAGCGTAAACTACACAAAGAATGAGCAGGATTTTTTGAATCCTGCAGGTGTGAACCTGATCCGCGCGCTGCCTGGACAGGGCATCCGCATTTGGGGTGCACGGACTGCTTCGAGTAATACAAACTTTAAGTATGTCAACGTGAGAAGACTTTTTATCTATGTGGAGGAGAGCATCAAGGCAAACACCAACTGGGTGGTGTTCGAGCCCAATGACGAATCTCTGTGGGACCGTGTGGGCGTGACGATCAGAAGTTTCTTAGACAATCTGTGGAGAAACGGTATGCTGGCAGGGGCGCTTCCGCCGGAGGCATATTTTGTGGAGATCGGCCCTTCCACCATGAGCAGGGATGATATCGCAAGCGGACGCCTGATCTGTAATATCGGTATCGCGCCGTCGAAGCCGGCGGAGTTCGTGATCTTTAGAGTGACACAGTTTACCGCAGGGGCGGCGGAGTCGTCAGCTGGGGAATAGTGAGGACATAGGAAAGGAGACAATAATATATGCCAGCAACTACTACAAATAATTCCATGGGGCATGAGTATCCGTGGACGAAAATGAATTTTCTGGTAACTGTGGATACGCTGAATGCCACGGCGGCTTTCAGTGAAGCGACAGGGATGGAAGCGACCGTCGATGTGATCGAGTTCCGTCAAGGCAATTCCGGAAGCTTTTCTCCCATTAAGGTGCCTGGGCTTGTCAAGCACGGCAATGTGACATTGAAATATGGTTACACTGCTTCCAACCAGTTCAGGGACTGGGCGATGGCATGTACGGCTGATACGAGGGCAGAGGAAATGCCCCGCCATGATGTGAGAATTGAGCTTTTGGACACATCAGCAGGGATGAAGAACGGCAACACCACGACAAGTGGCTCTGCGGCGAATCAATATCTTTTGCGAGATGCGTGGATTAATAAATACACGGCGCCCGATATGAACGCGCTTCAGAGTGAGATCGCGATTGAGACGGTGGAGATTGCCTTTGAACGTCTTGAGCTGCCGGGCGCAGGCGTGTAAAAGGAGGATGGGAATGCAGACAGAGTATGAATTTACGCTTCCCAAAGGCTTTCTCGACGAACACGGAGTGCTTCACAGGAGAGGAAAGATGCGTCTTGCCACAGCGGAGGATGAAATCAGCGCTACGAGGGATCCCAGAGTCTTGAGCAATCCCTCCTATCTGACGGTGGTGCTTCTCAGTAAGGTGATCACACAACTGGAGGACTATAACATGATTACCGGCACGACGATCGGGAAGTTTTTTACGGCGGACCTGGCTTTTTTACAGGACATGTATCAGAAGATCAACGATGTGGAGCCGCCTGTCATGAAGGTCGTATGTCCCAAATGCGGAGAAAAGATCGAGACACCGGTAAATTTTACTGCGGAGGGTTAACTCTCTATCCGGAGGAGTCTCTGTATCAGGAAATGTCCTTTATCTCCTACTATTTTCATTGGTCTGGGGATGATGTGATGAAGCTTGACCACAGGAGCCGGAGAAGGTGGTGCCGGGAGATTTCTGACATCCACAGGAAAGTGAATCCCTCAAAAGACAAACGGGATGAGGTGCCGCTGTCCCGCATGCGGCCCGTATCCTTCCCATAAAGGGTGGAATGCTAAGGAGGATTATGCAAATTGTCTAATTATTTTGTATACAATCAGGGCACAGCTGTGATGCCGGCTTATTCTTTTATTCTCCGAGTGGAGGCAGCAGTGGATGTGCCCTGCAGGGCAGTAAAGAATCTCAGGCGTGAGAATGAGTTCGACTATATCCAGGAGGGCGGAGTAAACGATTATGTGCATTTGAAGAGGAAACCGATATCCAAGCCTTTTTCCTTTCAGGTGGAGCGCTATGCGGGGATCGACTATATAGACCCATTGACGCTGGGGACAGAGCTCGCTTTGCCGATTCTTCTTTTTGTGTACGACAGGCCGGATCAGGAGGCCAATGTACACAGGGCATATACATTTACGGGGTGTACGGTTACGGCCAAAGACTATGGGGAATTAAACGCGGAAAAAAGCGGCCTTCTGGTGGAAACCACTACCATAGCTTTTCGGGAGATGCTCTGTGTGGACACTCCCTGGAACGCATATGCCAATCATATGTAGCAAGAGCACATAGATTTAAAAGGCCGGATAGAAAAGGGAAGGAAACATTCATGCTGACCATGGGGAAACCGATTCAAGTAAAGAGCGCAAGGCCTGTGGGAATGCTGGGAGATATGTTCGGGGAGAGAATCCGGGGAAATTATGAGCAGATGCAGGGATATATGAGTCCCGCAGATATGCTGCATTTTTTGTCGGTGCCGCCGGAAGTGTATATGGCAGGGGCGGTAATGACGCCCCCGATTTATCAGCAGAATAGAACAGAGATACCAAATATAAAGTTATCGCTGGTGAACAACGTGTTGAACCGCATTTTGGTATTTGGGCATATAGAGCTTAGTTATCAGGACAGGGTCTTTGTGGAAAACACTTTGAAGAAGCTCGGTGTGACGGATGTGCAGGAATTTATGCGTCAGGTGCAGATGATGAAGGAGGAGACAGAAAATGTCAGAGAGCTTCTCTTTCTCTACGAATCAGGGCAGGATATGATCCGCCTTATGCAGGAATACCACAAAGACTATTCGCAGGAGCAAAAGAGGAAAGAGGCGGGGGAGGAGACAAAGGCAGAGGAAGCTGTCCGCAGTCTGTCTGTCAGCGTGTTAAACCGCCTGCACATCGCTGCTATCTATCGGGAACTCAACAGCTATGCCGTCCGCAGCTTCGCAGGCAGGGTAGTACTGGACCGCAGGGAGATGGCATTTAGCGAACAGGATATGGCAGCCTCTTATCTTTCTCTAAATGAGTACAGGAGCCGGATTTTTGCACAGGAACAAAATCTGGTCTACAACCAGCCCAACATATATGAGGCGGGAGATGCCAGTCAAGCGGATGTGACTTACGAACAGATTGTGAATAGGCTTTTGCAGGCGTCGCTTTTCAATGCGATCAGTCAGATCTTTCATAATCGCTACAGGGAGCTCACGCAGCACGCTGACTGGAGGCATGAGTTTATGGATGTTCTTCATGTGTCCGCCCGCAACACCTTTCAGAGATTTAAAAGCCTCCATAACAGGATCTTCTTTGCCGTACAGGAGAAGGATAAATACCATCGACTGGTACGGGATTTTGAGAGACAGGAGATCCATTTCCTGAGAACCCTTTTGGCAGATCAGACACAGGTGATAAACAATATGCCGCACGCTGTATTGTCTGAGAAAGAGGCGGTACAGTATCGGACAGAGTTTATGGAAGCCTATGAGGGAGACACGAATATCGATGCCGTGCGGCAGGAGACTGTATGGCTGCAGGAAAATCCGCCGCAGCATTTGGAGGAGTTTTACAAGGAGCGGGAGGAAGAAATCAGAAGACAGTTGGACAGTATCAACCAACAAAACAAAGAACGGATGGAACGCCTGTTAGCATATACGAGCCGGATAGAGGAACCGGAGAAACTTCGAATCAACCGTGAACGGGCAAAGACCGATGCGCTCAGGGTGCTTGGTGAGCCAAAGCAGGTCATGCTGGAGTATCTGGAGCGGGAGACGGAGAGCTCAGAGGAGACAAAACAAGAGACAGAGAAACTGCGGGAGATTCTGGGAGATGAGACGATACAGGTGTTTGAGACCATTCGCG
>DLAA01000173.1:35409-35864 GCA_002493835.1 Lachnospiraceae bacterium UBA7060
GGTGACGTCGGAAGGGCAGGCTGTAAATCTGCTCATGCGGGATATCGCAGAAGAGATGGCGCATGCGCAAAAAGAGTCGGCACAGGATGAGGGAGCACTGAGAAGCGGGCAGGAGACTGTATGGCGGCAGGAAAATCCGCTGCAGAATTTGGAGGAGCTTTACAAGGAGCGGGAGGAAGAAATCAGAAGACAATTGGACAGTATCAACCAACAAAACAAAGAACGGATGGAACGCTTGTTAGCATATACGAGCCGGATAGAGGAACCGGAGAAGCTTTGGATCAATCGTGAACGGGCAAAGACCGATGCGCTCAGGGTGCTTGGTGAGCCAAAGCAGGTCATGTTGGAGTATCTGGAGCGGGAGACGGAGCACTCGGAGGAGACAAAACAAGAGACAGAGAAACTGCGGGAGATTCTGGGAGATGAGACAGTACAGGTGTTTGAGACCATTCGCG
>DLAA01000173.1:36244-62054 GCA_002493835.1 Lachnospiraceae bacterium UBA7060
GGTGACGTCGGAAGGGCAGGCTGTGAATCTGCTCATGCGGGATATCGCAGATACCAGTAAACCGCCTGCGGTTATATCTGCAGCAGAACCGGAGATGATCGTCTACAATGAGGGGCACCCTGTGGTCACAGAAGCGATGGAGCGTGCGTTTAACGAGTTGGCGCCAAGTGCGGGAGCATTGAGAAACGGGCAGAAGGAGACGTCTGGACAGGAGGAGAAAGCCGTGGAGCTGCTCCACAGACAGAGTGAGCAGACTGTCAGCGAAGAAACACTGCAAAAGTGGATGCAGACTTGGAAAAGGGATGCGCAGATTAGAAATGCAGATGTGCAGAAGCGGGACAATGAGGAGAATCAGGTGACTGAGATAGTCCAGTCGAAGGTAAATGAGATGATGCTTAAGCAGGATGAGGAGATCGGGCGGATCATCAGTCAGAACGTCAGACAGCAGCTCGATATGATGTCGGAGAAGGTATATGGGAAATTAGAGAGGCGCATGGACACTGAAAAACGGCGCAGGGGGTTGTAAATGGGATTGGATTTTACAAAATTTACGAGTGCGGTATCAGGTTCCATGACGACGGCAAAGGCGGCACTGTTCTTTTTCTCTTCCAATGAAGAGAGCGTTGAGATGTCAGATTCAGGTTCCAATGCGGCAGGTGCGCTCTCAAGTCCGGGTATCGATACGATGGCGTTTGCCGATGCGGCGGGCATATGCGGCAGGACCAAACAACAGTTACAGAAGGTGGAGGATAAAATCAAGGCAGCGGTAGAAAAGGTTCATGATCTGGATAAAATGGCGGTGCCCGGGCAGGTGACAGATATTAGGAATCCGGATAGGATCAATGATTCCACAAAAGTAAGTTTCCAATTTAATCCGGCCACGCTGCGAATCAGCGCTTCCGGCGGCGGTATGGTGCCCGTCACAAGCTATGGATCAAAGGAGGGCGACAAGGAGGGGGATGAGGAGAGGCGTGGTTACAGTCAGGTAGATTACGGGCCGATTGAGGAGAATGTCACGGTGGGATTCAAGGTGATATTTGACGCTGTAAAGAATACGGATGCTTTCCTTTGCGACAAATGGAATCTTGGTCCCACCAATCTGACCAAACATGGCGTGGATATCGGCAGAGGTGCCGTGTACACGGTTCGCCCGGTGGTGGAGGGATTTCTGGCATCCGTCAGAAACCGTGGCTCGAGACGGGTCGTCTTCCAGTGGGGCAGTATGCGTTATGGCGGTTTTTTGAACAAGGTGCAGTGCCGCTATACCATGTTTAATACAGTGGGGGAGCCAGTGCGGGCAGAGATCGATCTGTCTCTAACTGGCGGCTCTCACAATGATTACAATCATGTACGGGAGTGGGAAAAACGTTACGAGGCGTTCATGGAAGAAGCCACGGGCGGGGGAGAATGCAAGGGCAGCTTTGTCAATGTCGGCAGTGCGGTGACAGGCGGTGTTGAGAAAGCGTACATTTTGTTTCACGACAAGGCCAGGGATCCACAAATGGAGGGCGGAACTGTGAAAGGAAAAACAATCCTGAAAGCGCCGGTGTTTCAACAACTTTCAGATATGACATGGAAAATATCCAATGCCGCGAATGCGGTGACTGGTGCGGCGGGAGATCTTTCCGGTCTTACTGGCACAGCGAACAAGGCCGGATATGTCCCCGTAAAGATACAGTATAATCCCTCCGCCATCACAATGTACAGCCGGAGTGGTGAAATCATTGACCGATACAATAATTCTGCAGGGACGCCAGGATCTACGCAGTATCAGCGAAATGCAATCCCTATGGAGACAGTGCTCTCCATGGAGCTGATTTTCGACGATTCGGTCAATTCCAATGCCTTTATGATGGATGCTGGTACAGGTTCGCCTACAGGTATGGTGAGAGCCGGAGACAGCCTGATCAATCAGATAAAGGGCAGGGAATATTCCGTAGCGCCGATTTCGGAGTTGTTTGTGGCGGCTGCCGCGTCGGCATACAGCCGTATGGTTTGTGTGGTTTGGAATAAGATGGCGTTCTGGGGCGAGCTCTATGAGGTGGATGTGGAGTACACCATGTTTAACAATAAGGGGAATCCTGTCCGTTCCAAAGTCTCGATCCGTGTCCGGCAGGATGGGGAGGCGGACAAAGACGGCATCTCTGAAAAGGCGTGGCAGGAAGCATACAAAAATCTGCAAAAGGAGACACAAAAGCTTGCTGCCAACAGGAGCCTGACAAATTCCTCGGGGAATTTCCTCTCCTCAAATCTACTTAGCAGATAAACGGAAGGTGAAGGAACAGTAAGGGAAAAGATGGCGGCATATCAGTTCGATGTTCTGAAAAAAAAGTATAAAGCGTTCCAGCAGCCCATAGTGGTAGTGAAGGTGGGAGACAAGGCCGTGGGAGACAAAAAGGGGTATCCCGTATCCGACTTGGAGATTGACCTCACCTGCGGCTATGAGGCATCCGTGGCAGAGTTTTCTCTATACAATGTCTACAATAAGGCAGCCGCCTCGTTTGATGCGGCAGACACGCTAAAAAAGTATATTGCGCTGGGAGCAAAGACGGAAATTGCGCTGGGATATGGTGTTTTGGCGACAGTCATATTCGTGGGTGTTATCACGCGGGTGAGTTACCGGCACGAGATAAACGAAATCCCCTGTATCCGGATCAGCGCGATGGATGTCAAGGGGGTCATGATGGCCGGCACCTATTCCAGGCAGCTTAAAGCAGGCAGCTATGCAGCGGCAGTGAGGGAGATTTTCCAGAAAAGCGCCTATACCAATATGCAGGGCAGCGGCATTATCAGAGGCATACAAGTGATGGACACACCGGATAAGATAACAGACAGGGACCGCAGCGTGGAGATGGCGGCGGAGAGCGATTATGAGTTTGTGGTGAAGGCGGCCAGGCGTTACAATTACGAATTCTATACGGAATGTGGAAATGTCTTGTTTAGGAGAGCAAAGGCGGACAAGGACACCCGCATTGTGGTAAGTCCTGCCAGCGGCTTATACAGTTTCGATATTTCCTATGACGTGACAGGGCTTGTCAATCAGGTGACAGTTCGTGCCACAGACGCGGGAAAGGCGAGAGTTATTACTTCGGGGGTCAAAAACAGGGCGCCCCTGCCTGGAAAAGTGAAGGCTCTGTTGAAGGGCAGCGAGAAGGTGTATGTCGATGTGTCAGCAGCTTCGATAGAGGAGACAGGATACCGGGCTGATTCTTTGATGGAAACTATTTCCTACCGCTTCGGATCTCTGGAATGTGAGGTTTTGGGTCTGCCGGAATATCTGCCGGGATATTTTATAGAGGTGTCCGGTGTGGGTGGAGGTGCCGACAACACATTCTATATCACCCGCACGGTTCACAGGCTGTCTAAGGATGGCAGATATACCGTGAAGCTGGAGGGCAAGGCATGTGGGAAAAAATGAGAACAGGACAAGGAGGGAGAAGGGCGAATGGGATTATATGACATCATGGATGAGATTGCCGCGAGGCAGGTGGTAAAGTCTGAGACTGGAGACAATCGTATGAATGGGGTCGTTTTGGGTGTTGTGAAATCCAATTACGAGAGCCAGATGCCGGGCAGGGTATGTGTGGAGATTACGGTCAGGGATACAGATGCGGATGAGCTTAGGTGGGCCAGGGTGGCGATGCCTGCAAGCGGCAAAGGCTGGGGACATTACTTTATGCCGGAGGTGGGAGATCAGGTGCTTTTAGCCTTTGAGAATGGCAGCATTGAGCGCCCGTATGTGATCGGCTGCATTCCTAAAGATTCCAACAAATTTCTTAAAAACTCCGTGGACGCTGATAATCAATATAAGCGGATCGTCACCAGGAATGGCAATACACTGCAGTTTGAGGATGTGACATCTGGCGAAGGAGACAGGGACAAGATCTTTCTTTTTACGTCGGGGGAGAGCCACAAACTGGTTTTGGATAACGAGAGGGGAAAGATTTTGCTGGAGGATGAGAAGGGAGATAACGGTATAGAGATTCATACTGCCGCCGGCAATATCAGAGTAAAGGCAGAACATCAGCTGACGCTTGCCATCGGGAACAAGATAGAGCTGACTATGAACGGCGATACCGGCACAGTCAGCCTGAAATGCAATAAGTGGAAGGTGGAGGCGGTCCAGAGCGCCGGTTTATCCGCAAACGGAAAGTTCCATATAAGCGGTGGCAATGTATCGATGGATGCGGCCTCAACGTTTAAACTTTCCAGCAGCGGGATTACGAGCCTGGGCGGATCACCGGTTATGATCGGCTGAAGAAGGAGAGTGGAAATGAAAAAAAGTGCCTATTTGGGACGGGGAATGAAATTTCCGCCTCAGATCAATCCGGTAACAGGGCGATTTGTGACATCTGAGGATGATCAGAGTGTGAAGGAAAGTATTTATCTGATTCTCATGACCCAGAAGGGGGAAAGGCTGATGCGGCCGGCATTCGGAAGCCATGCTTCGAGTTATGTGTTCTCAGAGGCGGATTTGACGATGTTAAACATGATGGCGTACGAGTTGGAGAGAGACATCACCGCCAATGAGCCAAGAGTGGAGGATGCTGCAATTCAAATGGATTATGGGAGTAAACCCGGCTGTCTGCTCATTCATATCCGGTATACAGTGAGCGGAAGCAACACGCCGGAAAATATGGTTTTTCCCTTTTATCTGGGCAGGGAGCCTGAGGAAGAGAGTACAGCGTATGAGACAGTGGAAGACGACCCAGTCGAGTGATTACATCATAGATGGCAGAAGCAGGAGAGATATTCTGGATAAGATCAAGGATCTGGCGGCCTCCTATACCCCAGAATGGCAGTTTGATGAGCGGGACCCGGATATCGGTTCGGCGCTCGCTCTGCTCTTTGCTGACCAGATGCAGGAGAGTATCAGGCGTTACAATCTGTCGCTTGAGAGAGAGTATGCGGAGCTTATGAATATGTTTGGTATCTCTCTGCGGCCAGCCAGCCCTGCTCACAGCATTGTACGCTTGGATATGGTTCAGAATACTATACCAGGGCAGAAGCTGCACAGAGGAACAAAGTTTCTCGCCGAAGGGGAAAGCGGCATACCTATGGTGTTTGAAACGGCTTATGACAGCTATGTCACACAATCACAAGTAAAGTCCCTGTTTATGGTGTCCGGCATTACGGGAAAGATGGTTCCCCTGAAAGGAAATTTTGAGCCGATAGCGTATATTCCTGACAATATGGAAATTCGTTCAAAGCAGGAAGAGACAATTTTTACTCTTTTTGATTTTGGAGGAGAGGGTTATGGAAAAACGGGACTTTTGATGTACCATTCTCATCTCTTTGACGAGGCAGATAACGATATATGGATGGATATGCCGGGATCTAATGGGCTTGCGCACGATATTTTAAAGGGAAGTTATCGGCTTTCTTACTACGGAGAAGAAGGGTTTTGTCAGATCACGGATATGCGGCTTAAACAGGACCGCTATTTGGTGTTTCGAAAAGAGAAGGCATGCCGCAAGGTGCTTTTTGAGGACAGCATGTATGCCGCATTGCTGTTGGAGCCTGTGGGCGTGGTGGAAAAGAATGTCACGGTTTCCGATATCCGTTTTTGCGCTTCGGGCAAACCGGCTGCGGCAGAGTATGTGCTGAGCGGTGACACGGAGTTGGATGCGGAGGTGTTCTATCCCTTTGGAAGGAGGCTGTCGCTTTTTAAGGAACTTTATATTGGGCATCGCTATTTTGCGAACCCGGGAGCAAGGGTGACAGTGGAGTTTCAGCTGTCCTTTGAAGACATTGTGGTGTCTGCACCTGGGAAAAGGGAGGAAGAGGAGCTGAAAGTGATCAAGCGAAAGCCCGAAAGAGATGTGGCCGGAGCGGTGGCTGAGGTGTATGTCGATGAGGTTTCCTTTGCTTATTTTAACGGTACCGGCTGGAGGAAACTTACATTGGAGACTCCTGGGGAATCCCTTTTCAGATGGAGTGAGCCGGGCGTCTGCAAGATCAGTTTTGTGTGTCCTGAGGACTGGCAGGAGTTGGAGACGGGAGGCTATACGGGGAAATGTATCCGGCTGCAGCTTTTGCGCTCAGACAACTGTTACTATCAGCCGTCCATGCATCATTGCCCGGTGATCCGGCATATGCGGATTGATTATAGCTATACCGATCACTTTATGCGGCCGCAGAAGCTTTTTAGTTTTCAGGGAAGCCGAAAGTGGGATATTACGGAGAGTTTGGCGCACAATGAGATCTCGACGGTTCTTTTCAGGAGCAGCTACAGAGAGACTTCGCTTTATCTGGGGTTTGACAGGAAAATGGATGAGGGTCCGGTGGGACTGCTGTTTTGCCTGAGGGAGACCGGGTATGAGCAGAAGGCAAATCTTTCCTTTGCTTACTCTACCAGGGATGGATTTGCAAGGCTAAAACTGGTGGATCATACGGATGGTTTCAGTCACACAGGCACGATGCTCTTTATGCCGCCCACAGATTTGGCGGAGAGGACGATCGAAGGGCAGAAGGCTTTCTGGATCAGAATCACGGACAAGGATTTTTTCTGGGAGAAAAATCCGCCCTGTCGTCCGGTCATTGAAAAGATAGCGGTCAACGCGGTGGAAGTCGACAATATAGAGACGCTTCCGGAGGAGGATTATTATTTCGATACATATGGGCCGGATATGAGTTTTCCCGTGGGAGCAATGAATATTTTGAGCATAGACGTCTGGGTCAATGAGACGGCGGAATTTACTGACAGTGAGAGAAAGCGCTTTATGTTGGAGCATCCTTCTGCCATTCGCACGGAGCATGATCCACAGGGAAATATCAGTGAATTATATGTGAAGTGGAGTGAAGTGGACAATTTCGATCACTCCCGGCCGGGAGACCGCCATTTTGTTGTGGACCGGATGAATCACAGGCTCTGCTTCGGAGATGGGGTGAATGTGCGGATACCGAAAAATACGGAGGGAATTGGTTTTAAGACGGTTGTGAAGTGCTGTGATGGTGTAAGGGCCAATGTGCCGGCGGGAAGCGTGAATGATACCAAGGGAAACGTGATGTTTGTGGAGAATATTCACAATCCTCTGCATGCCTTCGGAGGCATAGACAGGGAGACTATGGAAGAGGCTCTGCGGCGGGGAACCGGAATGCTAAACAGTCGGAACCGTCTCGTCAGTGCACTTGATTATGAACGCGAAGTGCTTGATTTTTTCCACGGTGTTTCCCAGGTGAAGGTAGTGACAGGGGTACGCAGGGATGGGACAACGCAGGCCGGTTCTCTCTCTGTGGTGGTGCTGATGGAGGATTACAAGGATGGTTCCGGGTCTTTTTTCAATCTGAGAAATCGCTTAAGGGAGCACTTGCTCTCACGATGCGAGCTGACGGTGGATCCGGAGCTGTTGGAGATCGTGGAGCCTTTGTACGTGGAGGTATCCGTGGAGGTGTGGATCCAGACCACGGATGCGGCGGGCAGTTTTGAGGTGCAGCAGAATTTTATGAATATGCTGAAGGATTATTTTGATCCCGTGAAAAACAGCAGATGGGAGATTGGCGGCGGGATCACAGAAAGCCAGATCAGACTGCGGCTGAACATGGAGAAAGGCAGCGCGATGATTCGCAGGATTCTGGTTTCCGGCAGGTATCGGGATCAGGAAGGGCTGCACGAGGTGGAGCTTGAGAGTCTTGGCGGCAACCCATACATACTTATGGTGAGCGGGCAGCACAGAATACATTTTGCTGACAGCAGATGACAGGGGAGGAGCAGTGTATGCTGAATCCAAAGAACATTCCGGCAAAGACATATGAGGAGTTGATGGAGGAGAATCTGAGGAAGATTCCCGTTTACTCCAGGGAATGGACAAACTATAATCCGGCGGACCCGGGCATCACCGTGTTGGAAAACCTTACGGCATTGCAGATCATACAGCAGAACCGGATTGACGAGATGCCGCAGGCAGTCAGATGTAAGCTTCTGGAGCTTTTGGGGTATCGGCAGAGAAGAGGAAAGAGCGCGGAGGTCTATCTGGAGGCAGCAGGCGCCAGGGAAGCTTTTGATATTCCGGCAAACCAGCGTTTTATGGTGGGAGATATCAGTTTTGAGACGGCTCTTCCAAAGCGTATGGGTCCAGGACGCATCGTAGGTGTTTTCACTAGGACAAATGATATTACGACAGATTGCAGCTATATTCTGGACCGGCATGTGACACTGTGTGCGGCGGCTTTCGGACATGATGCCGCGGAGAAATCCTCTCTGTGGATTGTCATGGATGAGCCGCCGCGGGAGGGGGAGGAGGAAATCATTTATGTGACGGTGGCTGGCAGAGAGGGACGCACCCCTTTCTCGGATGAATTCGATATCTCCTTCGCTGAAATCTGCTGGGAGTGTTATACAGAGAAGGGATTTGTCCCCATGCGGGTGGAGGACAGTACTCATGGATTTTTGATGGATGGTTATCTGAGGCTGACTCAGCCTGAGGGGTGCAAAGCCTCCCGTGTGGAGGAGGATGGCATTTCGGGCTATGTGTGGCGGGCGCGCTTGATCCATAGCGAGTATGACGTACTGCCGGGATTAAAATACATGTCCGGTTTTCTGTTTCCGGTATATCAGAAGGAGACGATGGCCGTCACATACACGTTTCAGAGTGCATCCAGTATTGTTCTGAGCGGCACGATGCTTGCGAATGGATACATCCGTGTGTATGTGAAGGAGCAAAAAGCCAGCTCCTATGTGGCCTACGAGGAGAGCACAGGGGAAAATGACAGGGGACGCTATTACCGGAAGGAGAAATTGGAACATGGAAAATATGCTTTTATCTTTGACAGAGAACACTTTGGCTGCGCGCCTGGTCATCTGAAAAATGCGGTTAAGATCGTGTTTTACAGCGAGGAGATGATGCGGGATTATTGTCTGGGCGAAATTTTTGGTTTTCACGAGCAGGAAATCAATCTGCCACGAGAACATATAGTTATGTCAACCTTCGCAGTCATTGCACAGAGAAGGCTGGCAGACGGGGAAATGGTATATGATTTTTTGAGACCCGGACGTCGTGGAGAGCAGGAAATGAACTATTCTCTGTATGAGAGCGAGGGAAAGCTGGTGATTCATAATCCTGGAAAGTATGTGGGTGCAAAACTTTATCTGGGGTCTATCGCTGTTACGCTTGGGCCCGAGGGAAATGTGAGATCTGGCAATGTCTTTTCCCCGGTAGGATTAACCTGCGACAGTGCCGTTTGTTTCATGAATCCGGCACCAGGCAGGGGAGGAACTTTTAAGGAGTCCCTTGAGGAGATGCGGAAGCGTTTTGTGGAGGATTTTGGCAGACCGGAGACGGCGGTGACATCATCGGACTATGAAGCGCTTGTCAGGCGTTTGCCGGGGCTGTGCATCGACAAGGTGCATGCCTGGATGGATCATGTGAAGAATGAAGTACAGATTGCCGTGCTTCCCGGAAGTGAGGAACCATTTCCGCAGCTGTCAGAGAAGTATTTGCTTGAGATCGGGAAATGGCTTGACATAAGGAGACTGCTCTCCACCAGCATACGGGTCAGGCAGCCAGTGTACACAGCAGTCATGGTCAGTGGAACGATCTATGTAAAACCGCATTATGACGGCTGCAGAGAGCAGATTGAGGCGGTCGTGCAGGCCGGTATCGACTATGTACACGGCTCCATGGGATTTGGGGAGAGGCTGTGCTTTGACAGGATTTTTCATGAGATTGAGAGTCTGGACTGCGTATCGTATATCTATGAGCTTGGCATCAACCCACAGAATATGACATATGTGACGATGGACGGCGCGGATGTGATACCGGCGCCAAACTGCCTGCTGTATCCAGGCAGGATCAAATTAGATATTTTGCCGCAGCTTGGCAGCAGACAGTAAAGGAGGAGCGGATGTCCCAACTTACGTTCTTTATCAGAAAACCACAGCTTGAAAAAGCACTCTATAGAGGGCTTGTGCTCAGGGAAGATGGCTCGGTCATCTGCGGTGCAAAGGAAGGGCCGTTTTACTGTATTTTAGATCCTCTGGACAGCGGGGTGGAGGATTGCCCCTGGGGGCGCCTGCGTGTTCAACTTACCCTGTCTGAGTATGGTGTCTGCTATCTTTATGCAGCGGCTTGCAATGAGTTGAAGCTAAGAGATTATCTGATGGATCCGGGGATTCCCTTTTCGGAAAAGAAAGGTTGTCTTCACAGTATGAACTGTCTGTATTTTGTTGACAAGCCGGATGTACTGCTCTATGAGATTGAAGGACGATATCTGTGGATAGCCGTGGAGGTGATCGGAGGGGGTGTGGCCTTTTCCGATATGGATGTATATGTGCCGGGAGACAATTTTATGGAAGTGTTTCCGGAGATTTATCGGGAGAAGAACAGCTTTTTTCACCGTTATTTATCCATTTATTCCAGCATGTACAATGATTTTGAGGACAACCTGGATCACAGGGCGGATATGCTGGATATAAGAAAGGCGACAGGGAAGCTGTTGGAGCTTTTTTTGAAATGGATCGGGATAGATGTGGACGGCGGTTTTTTGGACGAGGCATTTTTGCGGATACTTCTCAGAGAGGCGCCGGAGCTGATCAGATACAAGGGAACAAAGAAGAGTATACAGAGAATATGTAAGCTTTTTGTGGATGAGGAGCCTGTGATTTTAGAGAGGGGGCATATGCAGCGCTATGTGAGGAGTGCACAGCAGGAAGTGTACGACAATCTCTACGGTGACAGCCCCTATGATGTAATATTGATGATGACATCTGCCGTAGATGAGCATAAGAAAGAGCAGCTTCTCCATCTTTTAGAACAGTTTAAGCCAGTCCGAAGCAGGCTCCATATTCTGTTCCTGGAAAATGGAGGATTGCTGGATACTCATATTTATCTTGATCGGAATGCGGTCATCTTTTCCCAGGAAGAGGGGAGCTTGGATTGGGCAGCTTTGCTGGATGGTGCCATTGTTTTGCAGTGATTATCTTTTAAGGATGGAAGAAAGAGAGGAAAACAGATGAACATTGTGACTATCAACTGTGGAGATTATGTGAGATTGATGGTGGAGGGAAGAGTAGATACCAATACAAGCCCCAGGCTGCAGCAGGCCATACTAAATGCATTTCAACGGAAGAACGAAGTGGTGGTCGATTTTTTGAAAGTGCCCATGATAGCCAGCGCGGGTCTGCGTGCACTTTTGATTGGACAGAAGACCGCGGAGTCGAAGGGCGGCTCTATGAGGCTGACGAATGTGAACGAGATGGTGAAAAACGTGCTTGAAATGACGGGCTTTAACCATATCCTGACGGTGGAGTTTGGATTCTGTACAGCGGATTCATGAGAGGAGAACGGACGGGATGAGGCTTTACGGAAAGTTTAGCGAGGAACTGAAGAAGAAGCCCTTTGCGGACTACAGCGAGTATATGGATTACCTATTCGCCTGCGTGAATTACAGACTCTCGGATTATATTGAGGAATTGATGCGAAAATATGATGCTGGACAGGGTAATTATAAGAATGTCATGTACCCCGATATCAAGATTGCACACGATTTGTGCTGCGACAGAATGCAGCAGTTTGTTCACAAGTGCTCTGCCAGTTTTGATGATGGAAAAGGAGAGGATGCTGGGGAAGGCGAAGAGGAGTTTGTGGAGATCGACAAGGAATGGAACGATCTTTTGGGTTCGTTTCACATGAGCATGGAAGAAGAAAACCATGTGGAGGATGTCGACGACAAAATGCATATAAAGGAGATGATGGATTTCATCGATGAAAGGATTGCGGTCACAGACACTTCCCGGATCAAGCTTCCCTTCTACGAGCTTTGCAGCAAGCTGGGCTTCGGGCATTTTACTATTTTTGCTTTGGCGGGTGCAGTCCTCTCATCCACCCAGACCAGCTATGCCGCCGTCTATCAGGTAGTCAATGAGAACGGTTCCCTGACTGCCCCTACGGTAGAGTCCACAGGCAGACTATATTTTGGAAGGGATTTCTCCATCACCACTGCTTACGGTGAGATGAGTGTCTGCTTAGAACAGCTTCTCCCCATTATGGATCTGCGGGTAAACGGCAATATGCCTTTCTCTACGATCCTTTCGCCGGATAAGAGGCTGATTGACTTTCTCTTCGGGCGTAATCCGCTGCGGCTTGACGAAAATTACAGTCGGTTTTTCCGGATGATGACGGACGATGACAAGCTGGATCCGATCATGGCGAATGAGATGCAGTTACAGGCGATGGAAATATCTTATGAGCGGGGAGTACGGATTTTCAGCTGGATAGGAGACGAGGGCTGCGGCCGCAAATTTTTTATTCGGCATTTCTGCAAAAAAAGGGGGATGCAGGCGATTGCCATCAACTGTAAGAAACTCTTTGTCTATGATCTTTCCTTTGTGGAAAAAGCGCTCTGGGCGGTGAACAGGGAATGTATCTTCACAGATGCCTGCTGCTGCATGACACAGATAGACTATAGGGAAGAGGAGAAGGAGAAGTATATAGGATGCATGGACTTGGCGGTGAGCAGACTGCGGGAGCATGATATTTTACTCTTTATGATGAGCCGGGAGCGCCTTCCGTTAAAGTTGGTGACAGATTTGGACTTCACTGAGCTTGAACTGCAGGCTCCGACCACTCAGGAGAGGGAAAACTGCTGGCAGTATTTTGCGAAGTCTTACGAACTGGCGGAGGATGTAAGCCTTTCGGAGATGGCAGCCAAATTTCTTTTTACGCCGGGTAAGATCAGGGCAGCGCTTTACCAGGCGAAGAGTTTTGCCGCTATGGCACGGGAGGCGAGAATTTCCCGGGACAGACTCTTTGAGGGTTGTAACAATCAAATGAGTTCCGAACTGACCCAGAAAGCCACCAAGGTAAAGGCGAACTTTGGTTTCGAGGATATCGTCATGAATGAAAGCCAGAGAGAAACCCTTAAACATGCAATCGATCAAATGAATTTTAAAAAACGGGTTTATGATAACTGGAATTACACGAAGAAGTATCCTTACGGGAGGGGGCTTTCCATTCTGCTTTTCGGTGCGCCTGGTACAGGGAAATCCATGTGCGCGCAGGTGATCGCCCATGAGCTGAATCTGGAGCTTTACCGAGTGGACCTCTCCAAGGTGATCGACAAATATGTGGGTGAGACGGAAAAGTCTATCTCTATGATATTCAGAGAGGCGAAGAAGTGCAATGTGGTTCTCTTTTTCGATGAGTGCGACACACTGTTTGCGAAACGTTCCGACGACGGCGGGTCCAACCAGTCGTCAAACAACAATAAGACCGCGCTGCTTTTGCAGGAGGTGGAAGCCTATGACGGGGTGTCGGTTCTTGCCACAAACTATAAGCACAATATCGACCCGGCATTTTTCAGGCGTATGAAATATATTGTGGAGTTTCAATTTCCGGATCCGGATACCCGGGAGATGCTATGGAGAACGACGATCCCAAAGGGAACGCCGCTTAGCGACGACGTGGACATTCGTTTTCTGGCGGAACGCTTCGAGTTTGTGGGAGGTAATATCAAGAACTGTATTTTAAACGCCGCCTTTCTTGCCGCGGCCGACGGAGAAGGTGACAGGGTGTATATGCGCCATTATCTGCAGGCTGTCAAGTACGAATTTGTAAAGACCGGAAAAGTGTTCACCCGGGCGGACTTTGAGCCTTACGCTTATATGGTAGGGCTTGGCGGCAGAGAGGAAGAGGAGTAAAAATCTTGAGGATTCTGAGAATAACATCTGAAAATATACATTTTTTTGAACAATATTTCACAGAAGAAGAAAGACGGCGTCTGGGAAACGGGAAGATGGCTGCACTTGGGGCGGTGGCAGGCGTGTCGCCGTGTGCAGCGCTTCTCTTTACAGTGGAAGCGAGAGAGGCATATCTTAAGAAAATCTATGTGGAGGAAGGATTTCGAAGATGTGGTGTGGCGACAGGACTTTTGGAACAGGTCGAAAAAACCTGTCCCGGATTGTACAAGATAGAATGCAGCTATCAGGAGAACGGCTGGCCGGCCTTTGATCAGTTTTTAAAACACAGGAGAGATTTTTTCTTTGAGTGCGGAAGCACCCCCGTGTATGTGGTGGGGAAAGAGGAGGCTGACAGCATAAAACTGCCGGGAGAAAATGGGAAGATCAGTGAATTTTTTGGTATGGGGGAATATGCCGTACACAGATTTTTGCAGAATATCATGCGGAAAAATGGGGAGGAGATCAACGCTCTTCTGGACGGCCATATATGGGTGAAGGAAGCCTGTCTTTGCCATAGGGCCGGCGCAGACATCGACGCCTGCCTTCTGACAGAGCGCCCGGCGGAAGGCGGTGTGCGTCTGTACTATGCCTTCTCAGGAAAGGATGGGGCACCCGCCTTTCTCACCTGCCTGAGAAGAATTCTGAGGATGGTCCGGGATGGGATTTTTCCAGCCTATGAGATTGTGTGCAGGACGGAAAGGTCGAGGAAGGTTTTTGAGAAATTGCTGTCAGGACGAGAGCCGGACGGGTATTTGGTGACGGCACTCAAATATATATAAAAAATGGGATTTGGTTAAGGAGGGATGAACAATGGCGGATCCGGTACTTCAGTTGGATGCAAACAGCCTTAATATATACGCGGAAGCAAAAAGTTGGGTAGATGGGCAGAGGGCGCAGGATCTCCAGACGATTATGGATTCTGAAACATTTTCCATAGAGAGTTTGGAGGCTGTTGATATGACAGCTAACTGCAGCTCAGAACAACTTAGAAAAATCAGAGATTATCAGGACAGGCAGAATAGGATCAACCAGGAGCTTGAGGATCTGAAAAGAAAGACGGATACGAGAGATGATATGATGAAGTTCTACGAAAAAAGCATCCAAGCGGAACAAAATAAGCTGGAACTCAATTTACTGAAGGCCGCAGTTCTTGGCAGAGATAACGTTGCGAAACGGATGAAAGCCGAAAGCCTTGAAAGGATCATCAATTTTCGCAGGGTCATCCTGAATTGCTATCATTCCATGCCTAGCCTCGGATGGAATCAGAGGCGGAGCAAAAATAGACATGAAGCGGAGATTGCGAAAGAGGAAGCGGAGTACACGAAGGCAAAAGAAGAGTTCAACCTGCGGGTTTTCACAGCGGAGGCTTTTGCAGGGGTGGAAGCAGACAGGGGAGCACAGAAGACAGATGATGAAATCAAGCAGGAATTTTTGCAGGCCTCTTTTTCCGAGCAGACGCTCGAAGCAAGTTATGTGGTCGCGAATCTGGGTACATGTTTTCATAACATGGAACTGATCAGGCGTGCTAAAGAGCTGGAATCCAGTGTGAGCGCTGATGTATACGCTCCTGTGAAGGCAAAGCTTGAGGCGGTGAGGGAGTATGACAATGTGGTGGACAGTGTGCTGTGGGAGTATGGCCTGCGGATAGACTTTGATACGCTGCAGCTCAAGGAGATCAGAGAGGACGATGAGGAGTTTGCAAAAAAGAGGCGCGCCTATCTGTCAAACGGTGCATTGAGATTTAATCATGCCATAAGGACATACAATCAGGGCGGACAGAATGCGCGTCAACAGGATCCCATGCGGACAAGAATAGAAGAGAATTTGGGAGCGTTTGAGGCGGAGCTGCGTATGGGGAGATTGACAAATGTGAAACTGCGTATCATGAAGTCCCTTACGCGCCGTGTGGATACCTCCGATTCGGTAGGAGCGGGAGCTACGATTAAAGCTGCTGAAGAAGATTATCAAGGGAAGCAGGAACATATAGCGGTAAAGAAGAGGCTTATGTATATTTTTCGCAAATTGAGGACGATACTGGGAAACGGCAATCAGGCATTTACATCTTTAGAAGAGTTTATAAAAGAATATGTGAATGAAAACCGAATGACTTATAAAAGCAGAAGAGAATCGGAGGAAAAAGAGGCGAAAGCCCTTACTGCATTAAAAAAGGCCCTTATTGAGGTACATAAATCAGCCAGGGATATAGGCAGCAGATACGCAGCGCTTCTGTACGGTCTGCTCACGGAGGAAAGCAGCGGTTACCTGGAAGTGCCGCCGGGTGAGATACATATTATAAAAGATGAAAAAATTGGTTTGCGGAGGAAAGAGGAACCTGCGAAGGCAAATGAACTGAAATATAAGGATTGCAGGGATATGCCGCTGTTTTCACACAGACCGAATATCAAAGACGTGGCACAGGGAAAGTTGGGTGATTGTTATCTGCTGGCGGGTCTTATATCTGTGGTAGACCAAAATGCGGAGGCGATTATGAACTTAATGAAAGACAATGGGGATGGAACTGTGACGGTGTGCTTTAAGCGGAGTGAAATTGAGGGGACAGGGGACAGCCAAAGAACGGTTTACAAGCCCTGCTATGTAACGGTGGAGAAGACAATCCCTGTTTTAAAAAGCGATGGGCAAGATGCTTTCTCAAGAGGGGCGCTTTGGGTCAAAATGATAGAGAAAGCGTATGCGGCATCCGGACTCCACTTATTAGGAAAGATCAATAAAAAAAGGAGCAAAGAGCATAAGGATCCTTTGCAATATCAAGATTTTTGGATGTCCGTTCAGCGGGGAGAGCAGAATTTGGACTATGACGATATCCGTTCAGGAAAGACGGGAGAGATCATGAGTATGTTATTAGGGAAAGAAGAGACGAGGAGCTATCTTGATCAAAACAGGGTCGACCATATAGCGGACAGGATGGGCAGTTTGCTGCCGCCAATCATGGAACCCACATGGGGTCCGGATCCGACAAGGAGGTATGGAAACGATCGTGCGGATTCCATCGTGTATGAATTTTTAGCGAAACGGCATAACGGGGCAGATTTGGCAGATAAGTTTGTGAAATTAAAAAAGCCTGTGCAGGGCGATCCTGATTTTGACACGCTTCGCGACGAATATAAAGATGGTAAGAAACAATTGGGGAAATATATCAGATCTTGCATGATCCATCTGGATATCATAAACACATTGATACAGAAACTGCAGCCGAATTTTATGGAATTGAATAGTGAAACAGAGATCATACATTTGTATGAGAAGATAAATGATATGTTTGTGCATTATAAACAGGCCATTGGTAAAGGGGGATCAAGCTTGAGTGACGAGGACAAAATGATAGATGGTGTGCGGAAAAATTACGCTACGGAGGAATTTAAGCAGTCTTTTCAAAAGATTAGCCGAAGGCAATTCAGGGATACTGTAAACATTTTGAAATGCCGGCATCTGAACCGGTTTGTCAAAGAACAACAGAGCGGGCAAGCGGGTGCCGGACAGGCACAGGGCAGCTATTATACAGCAAAGGAGCGCAAACTGTACGAGAGAATAAACAGTGCACTTGCAACAGGTACCTATGTCGGCTTTGGGACAAGGAAGCTTTCTGATGAGAAAACCGGTCTAAACGGGGAGAGCGAGGCAGGCGGATTGGTTGGAACCCATGCTTATTCCATTATAAATACACGGAGAAAGACGATTGGAAGTACGGAGCGTCTCTTTTTCGTTGTTATGAATCCGTGGGCGGAAAAGGGAGTGGTTTATGATGTGGATGCGGCCGATATTCATGAGCGTGCTGTCCGCGGGATACCAGACGGTGAGAAAGAGGAGGGTGTATTTCTTTTGGAACTCAAGAAATTCGCAGAGGTCGTGAGACATTGGGATGCGGTGCCGGCATAAGGAGGAGACAAAGATATGAGGATACTTAGATGGAGCGGGGGACAGCTTGCGGGATACCGGTTTGACTGTCCGGAATGGATCCGGGACGGATTTAGCACGGGGACTTTGTCCGGGTATGTATGCGTGGACGAGGAGGAGGCGTGCGTGGTGTCGTATTTGGCATTTTATATGGCTGATTTCGCTGCGGAGGTGATCGCCCATGGAGTCATGGAGGGATATGACCCGGCGGTTACCCTGGGGAGACTGTACAGAAGGCTTAAGCAGCACTGCAGAGAGCGGGAGGTTGTGAGGATTGAGGAGGAGATCATCGGACAAGTGCCGGAGGAGATGGAACAGGTGCTTCTGCGCGAAGGGTTTGCTGTACAGGAAAAGTATGGCAGGATTTGGAGCAAGATATCTGCAGGGGAGGGGGACATGCCGGTTTCCTGCGACCCGAATGCCGTACGCCCGGTGGATGGGCTGAACGGGGAAGAACGGGAGTCCCTCATTGCTCTTATGATGACGGCGGATGAGGAAGCGGATGTGGGATATGACGGAAGCCTGATTCCTGATCTGTGTGTCACATACTGGCAGGACGGACGGGCGGCGGCCTGCGTATTCTGCGCAGACTACAGGGGTATCATCCGGGCAGACAGAGTTTATGTACTTCCCGGCCGCGGGGATTGTCTTCGGGCGCTTTGGGCTCACATCAGGCAGGAGGCGGGGCGGATTCGTCCAAACTGCAGCGATCTGTATCTGCCGCAGACCTCCGGTGACGTATCTCTCATGGAGGGAGCGGAGCCTGTAAGCGCGAATGTCTGGATATGGATCGACGTCGGCGTGGACAGCATTTCTTTTCGTGACGCCGAGCTGGAGATAGATATGGTGGCAGCGGATGCAAGGGAGATGGGAGGGATTATACTCTCAAGGCTTACCCCTTTTGCCCATATGCTTGAGGAGGAAGGGGAAGAGTATGACATGGCGCTGGATGTGCGTATGCTTCCGCAGGTGATGGTGATGTTCCAAAGTCTGGGCGCCGACTATGTCATGGAGGTGGGCTGTAAAGTGATGGATATGGAGCGAGGAGAATTTTTATTCCCGGTGCAGACAGAGCTTGCGGAATATGAGGATGTGGGGAAGGCGGCTCTTGTAAGCAGCCGAATGAATGAGAGATTGGAGCGCGCGATCGCATATTGGGATGAAAGAGGAATCATTATGTTAAAGGGATATGCTGCGGACGATGAATTTAGTGATGTGATCAGATGGAGAAAGTTTTTTCAAGACTGGAACATGGACTGCCATGTGGCGAGAACGGTGCTGGCGTCTTTTGAAGGGCAGGGTTAGTTTATGGAGACTAAAATGAAGATGAAAAAAGAGCGGGAAGATGGTAAGCTGCTGATCCTGTTAGAGGGCAGGCTTGACACCAGCACGGTACCTCAGCTGGAAGCAGAGCTGAAGGATTCCATGGAAGGGATAACGGAGCTTGTGTTTGACTTTGCAGGCCTTACCTATCTCTCATCGGCGGGGCTGCGGTTAATCCTGCTGGCACAAAAGACGATGAGCAGGCAGGGAAGTATGGTAATCAAAAACGTCAACAGCATTGTGATGGAGATTTTTACCATAACAGGCTTTGCGGATATCCTGACTATCGAATGATGCCGGGCGGGGTGAAGGAGGTTTATACATATGGCAAAAATGCGGATTGACGCAACAGTTGAGAATTTGGACAGGCTTATGGATTTCCTGGAAGAGCAGATGAAAGGTACGGGTTTTTCTGAAATGCTGGTATCCCAGGTGAAGACAGCGGCGGAGGAGATTTTTGTCAATATTGCACATTACGCTTATTCTCCAACTGTGGGAGCGGCGGTGGTCTGCTGTGAGGTGGGAGGAGACCCTTTGCAGATTACAGTGGCGATTGCCGATGAGGGAAGGCCGTATGACCCTCTTACAAGGGAGGATCCGGATATTACACTTCCAGCTGGCGTAAGACCGATTGGCGGGCTTGGTATTTTTATGACCAAAAAGCTGATGGATGAAGTTTGGTATGAATACAAGGACGGGAAAAATATCCTGACGCTGCGAAAACGCAGTGTCAGTGAAGAAAGACGGAGTAGTTTATGAAAATTGCATATTTGGGAATAGACATGCTTTATCCGGTTCTTATCTCTCTTTTGGGCAGTGACTGTGAAATTTTGAAAATTTTCACCTGTCCGACGGACAATGTGACGGAATATAACACCAGGGTGATACAGAGTGCAGAGGACTATAGAATACCATACACGGTGCAGAGAATTACAAAGACGGATATGAAAATGCTTTCTGAGAAGGGGTGCGGGCTTTTGATCTGCGCAGGTTACTACTATCGGATTCCGGTCACAAAGGCTTTTCCTATGGTTAATTTTCATCCGTCTCCCCTGCCGCTTGGACGCGGTCCGTGGCCGATGCCCTGGATTATCCTGAAAGGGCTTGCACAAGGCGGCATTACGGCGCATAAAATCGTGGAAGAGCTGGATGCGGGGGATATCCTTCTACAGGAAACCTTTGCCGTAGATTCGGATGAGACACTGGTAACTTATATGGACAAGGTATCTGAGAAGATTCCGGGCATGGTAGAACGATTGCTCAAGGATTTATCTAAACTCTGGGAAAATGCGCGTCCTCAGGGGCAGGGCATATATTGGGACAGCCCGACGCCCGATCAGTGGACTGTGAAGGCCCGGATGCCTGTCACAGAAGCGGACAGAATATTGCGGGCCTTTTATGGATATGAGTGTATTTACGAGAAAGAGGGCCATTTGACGGAACTGATTGGGGGCAGGGCCATCTTTGGCGGGGATGGCAGGCATGAGTTCCCTCTGCGCGGGGGCTATATTGAAGCACAGAAAAAGAGAAAGCTGGAACTGCCCCGAAAAATGGAAATAGAAACCCAGGGGGAGACGGAGGAGATCACGCTGGCGCACAGACAGCCGATTGAAAGACTAAGAGCCGGCTGCGGGCACGTGCTGTCTTCCCACGCGTTCCAGTCTCTGTTCTTATGGCGAAGACATATGGGATTGTCGCTGTATCTGACTCCGGAAATGTTTTGCGTATGCTATGGGAAGAAGGGAAACAATACTTGGTTTTTTCCTTGCGGGGAGGAAGGTGCGGTGCGGGCATTTATTGAGAAGCATATAGAGGAGGCGGATTTTTCCCTGTGCTATCTTCGCCCGGAAGATGCGGATTGGCTGGTATCGTGCTATCCCGGCAGATGGAAATTGTACAGGACGCCGGAGGATGATGAATACTTGTATGTGCCGGAAAAACACAGATGCCTGAAAGGGCGCGCTTACCAGCGGTTCCGCACACAGGTAAACAAGGTGGAGCGGGAGGATGCGCCGCGCTGTGCATGGCTTGACGATTACAACGTACAAGATGCTTTGTATGTAGTCCGGGAATGGCACAGGACCCATGAGAAAGGGGCCGGACAGTTTATGGGGGATGAGATCGATGAGGAGGCGATTCTGCTGTGGCGCAGGCTGGGTCTGAAAGCCCGGCTCCTTTATCTCGGTGGGCGGCCAGCCGCAGTCACGGCCGGATTCTATATAAGCGAACATATTTTTGATATCGCAGTGGCAAAAACGGCAGTCAGCTGGCCGGGTGTCGCCTATTACGCGAGGAGAGATTTAATTTGTTCTGTCCCATGCGGGCTGATCAATCATGAGGAAGATATGGGCGTACCGGGGCTGCGGAAAATGAAGGAGGGAATGCTGCCTGGCGGAAAGAATGAAATGTGGGCGGCGGAAAATAGGATATGAAAAACAAAGATCTGTTCACATCAAAGATGTTTCATCGACTGTTGACTCCTTCCCTGCTGTCTTCCGTCGGCCTTGCGTTTGCGGATATGGCGGATGCGGTGGTGGTGGGACAGCGTATGGGAGCGGCAGGATTGGCGGCGATCAGTTTCTGCCTGCCTTTCTATATGATACTGAATGTTCTGATGCTCGGGCTGGGGATTGGCGGGAGTAGCAGATATTCTCGTCTTCTGGGAGAGGGAAAGCCGAAGGAGGCGGTCGAATGCTTTAACCGTATCATGAGGGCAGGTGTGCTGCTCGGTGTGTTTCTCGCAGTGGGCGTAAATTTGTCTGCGGAAACCATTTTATGTTTCTTTGGGGCTGCTTCTTCGGATCCTGCGGTATATGCTGCCAGCCGAAGTTATCTTGGTATCATTGCATCTGGGGCACCGCTGTTCTTTATCAATTATGAAATACCGTATTTTCTTCGCAGTGACGGGAGAGGGAGGCTTTCGGGAGCGGGATTTCTTTTGGGAAGTGTGACGGATATTCTGGCAAGTCTGTTGTTTGTCATATGCTTTGACTGGGGGATCAGAGGTGCTGCCTGGGCGACTCTGCTTGGCGTTTCCGTTTCCATTCTAAGCTACCTGCCGAGCATTTTACCGGGGAGAAATGGGGAAAAGCATCTTTTGTGCCTCTCTTGCCCGTCCCCTTGCCTGGGGGAGGTTTTTGCATGCTTTAAGACGGGAGCGGCGACTTCCTCCCAGTATATTTTTCAGATGGTGTTTTTGCTGATCGCAAATAACGTATTGATCAGAATAGCGGGAGAGGACGGAGTGGCTGTTTTTGATATGGTGCAGAATGCTTCCTATCTGATCTTGTATCTGTATGAGGGGACGGCCAGAGCGATGCAGCCCCTTCTTTGTACCTTTTATGGAGAGCGGAATGCACAGGCCATGGACAGGACGCTCCAGTTAGGATACCGAAGCGCGTTTATCGCAGGAGGACTGGCGGCTGCTCTTATCGGTATATTTCCCGGTTTTATCTGTAGTTTGTTCGGTCTGGACTCTCAGGCGGGTAAGGAGCTTGGAAAAGGGGCGCTGCGTCTGTTTGGATTAAGCAGTTTTTTCGCCGGGACAAGCGTACTCTTGGAAACATACTACCAGTCCGTTGAGGAGGAGGGAAGCGCTTTTTTACTTGCCTGTCTTCGCGGTTGGGCTGTGCTGGTGCCCTGTACGGTTCTGTTTTCTTTTACTTCCCTGTCGAATTTTTTCTGGCTCTATCCCGTATGCGAGAGTGTCTCCCTGTTTCTCTTTTTTTTGTGGAGATGGAAACGGGGAAAAGGGGCGCCGGTCTTTGATGGGAAAAGAGTGTTAAGCGCCAACATACAGGGCGGAAACAAGGACATAGCAAGGGTGACCGAGGAAGTCGGACGCTTTTGCAGGCAGTGGGAGGGGGAGCACCGTCAGGCGTATTTTGTGTCGCTGGCGGTGGAGGAGATCTGTATGGCGATTGTCGAAAAAAATAAACAGGAAGAGAAAACGGTTGCTTTGCAGATTACGCTGATAGCGCTGCCAGAACATGAGTTTGAACTGCACATCCGCGACAATACCGATATTTTTAACCCATTTTCATTGGAGAGTGCGAAAGCTGGAGAAAAGAACGGTTTTGACATGGATGCACTGGGCGTGATGGTTATCAAACAACAGGCAAAGGATTACTTTTATCGAAATTATCAGGGATTTAATTCCCTTGTCGTACGTATTTAAGGAGGCCGTATGAAAGAGAGATTTTTGTCACTGAGAATCAAGGTGGTCCTGTTGGTTTTGTGGACAGCTGCGCTTCTTGCGGCTTCCGCGCTTGTTGTGAGCTTTTACATATACTCTGGGACGATGCGATCCCATTATGAAAAACTGACAGCGAACCTTGCAAAGACTACGGCTGAGATTCTGGATGAGGAGGATGTGGGTGAGCTGTCACAAAATGTACTTGTCTGTTACCGCGCTGCCTGCGGCGAAGACCAGCCACCTGACTTGGAAGCGTGTTCCCGGCGGGAGAAAGAGACCTATTTTGCTTTTTTTGATGAGATTGTAGATACGGATGTTTATAGACGGATTAATGATACATTGGGGAAGATACGGAGGGCAAATGAAGTGCGCTCCCTCTATCTTGTCTATGTGGATGTAAAGACTGACAAATGTGTATATGTATGCGACAATTCGTCTGATGAGGATGTCTGTGCGCCGGGGACGCTGGATCGGATTGAGGAGCGCAACAGGAAGCTTTTGGAACAGGGACAATATGATTTTCCGGCTTATGTCACCAATTACAGCCAGTACGGATGGCTCTGTTCTGCTTCTGCAGCTGTCCGCGACAATGATGGTGCCGTGCTCGCTAATGTCTTTGTCGATATTTCCATGGATGAGGTGATGAGGGATAGACAAAAGTTTTTGAGGAGACTTCTGGGCGTTTTGATCTGCACAACTTTTGTGCTGATCCTGGTTGGGGTGCATGTGATTTCGAGGACTGTCGTAAATCCGATCAATCAGCTTGCACAGTCCACAGCAGGATTTGTGGCGCACAGGAAAGAAAATGGCACGGCTGTCGTGCAGGAACTGGATATCCGTTCAAAAGATGAGATAGGAAGGCTTGCCAGAGCTGTCTGCAAGATGGAAAAAGATATCAATGAATATATAGACAATATTGCCGCGGTGACTGCAGAGAAAGAGAGAATCGGAGCCGAGCTGAATGTGGCTGCCCAGATTCAGGCGTCCATGCTGCCTGGCATCTTCCCGGAGTTCGCCGATAAGCTGGAGTTTGAGATAGCGGCCTCCATGGAGCCGGCAAAGGAAGTCGGTGGAGATTTTTACGATTTTTTCAGGGTGGATAAAAGCCATCTGGCTATTGTCATGGCGGACGTATCAGGCAAGGGTGTTCCGGCTGCGCTGTTTATGGTGATTGGCAAGACACTGATCAAAGACCACACGCAGCCGGGCAGAGATTTGGGGGAGGTGTTTAACGAGGTAAATAATATTCTGTGTGCAAGCAATAGCGAAAATTTATTTATCACGGCTTTTATCGGGGTGTTGGATTTGGTGACCGGGGAGTTTATGTATGTCAACGCCGGACATGAAATGCCTTTTATCTGCCATGAGGGCAGTTTTGAGGTTTATAGGATTGCGCCAGGTTTTGTGCTGGCAGGGATTGAGAATATGCGCTATACGGCGGGCTGCTTTACGCTTGCGGAGGGAGATAAACTGTTCCAGTATACAGATGGCGTGACGGAGGCCGCCGATGCAGGGGATAATCTGTATGGGATGGAGAGACTTTCCGGTGTGCTGAACCAGAACACCGATGGCTCTCCCGAGGAGATTCTCCGGGCGGTGAAGCGGGATATCGATGAGTTTGTGGGAGAGGCACCACAGTTTGATGATATTACGATGTTGTGCCTGCTGTTCAAGAAAAAAATATCTATATAAATTCCCAGTACTACTGATTGATTTGAGATTTCAGATCGTTTATAATATTGTTCAAAAATATCTTAAATTGTGCGGATAAGCGAGGGACAGTTTCGCAAATGCGGGAGGAAAAAATAAAATGGCGGATGAAGTTTTGGTAAGAACATATGAGGAGCAGGACATTCCGGCAATGATTTCTATCTGGAATGAAATCGTGGAGGAAGGGGTCGCATTTCCCCAGGAGGAGTGTCTGACGGAAAGGACAGGACGTGCTTTTTTTGCGCAGCAGAGCCACTGTGGTGTGGCTAAGGAGCGGGGGACAGAAAAGATTCTGGGGCTGTACATACTGCATCCGAACAATGTCGGCAGGTGTGGACATATATGCAATGCGAGTTATGCGGTGGCATCTGCAAGCAGGGGGCTTCACATTGGAGAAAAACTGGTGAGGGATTGTATTGTACAGGCCAGGGCAGCAGGATTTCGGGTTTTGCAATTCAATGCAGTAGTAGCGAGCAATATTCATGCGAGGCATCTCTATGAGAGAATCGGATTTCAGCAGCTCGGGACGATTCCGGGCGGGTTTCGATTGAAAGATGGGCGGTATGAAGATATTTGTCCATATTATATAGAAGTATAGAGATTTGCATATGTATTACAGCGTGGGAAAACGGCATTGCCGGTTCCTAGGAAGGCAGAACAGGTGGTGTATTCATAACTTTAGAATTTTTTTATATGGTGCAATTATTGTAAGAACATTTATATATTGTTATTTTACCATTTAAAAAATGATATATAGCGAAAGTACCAATCAAGAAAGGTTGGTACTTTCACTAAAATTTACTTAATTAATAAAGTTTGTCTCGCGATTGATGTTCTGCTCGTGCAGTAACAAAAACATTATTTTGAACAGTCAAATCCCGGGTTAAACGCATAAAAATTCTTGGAATCAAGACGGTCCTGCACAATTCTCAGGGCTTCACCGAAACGGGAAGATTGAAGTAAATTTATCTGTTGATTTTCTGCATTTTCTTTAT
>DLAA01000164.1:0-8753 GCA_002493835.1 Lachnospiraceae bacterium UBA7060
AAGCTGGGCGGATTTTGACAGACGAGCCAACCGTTTTGCGAATTTGCTTTTAAGCCGTGGGATGGAGCGGGAGACAAAAGTCGGCATTTTGATGATGAATTGTCTGGAATGGCTGCCAATTTATTTTGGTATTTTGAAGGCTGGCGGCGTAGCCGTGCCTTTGAATTTTCGTTATTCAGCAGATGAGATCAAGTATTGTCTGGAACTTGCGGATGTGGAGGTACTGGTTTTTGGCCCGGAATTTATCGAACGGATGGACAGTATTGCAGACGATCTGCCAGGAGTCGGGATGATGTTTTTTCCAGGAGCTGGAGGACCGGATTACACGGAGGACTGCCTGAAGCTGATGGGATTCTGCTCTTCCAGCGCGCCGCCGGTTGCGCTGTGTGAGGAGGATTATGCGGCAATTTATTTTTCTTCTGGCACGACGGGATTTCCCAAGGCGATACTGCACAATCACCGGTCTCTTCGTTCCTCCTGCGAGACGGAGCAGAATCACCATGGACAGACCAGGGAAGATGTGTTCCTCTGCATTCCACCTCTCTACCACACGGGAGCAAAGATGCATTGGTTTGGTTCTCTCCTTTCGGCCAGCAAAGCTGTGCTTTTGCGCGGTGTGAAGCCGGAGTGGATTCTTCGGGCGGTGACGGAAGAAAAGTGTACGATTGTATGGCTTTTGGTGCCTTGGGCGCAGGATCTTCTGGATGCCATTGATTCAGGTAAAGTAGATATGGATCATTATCTGTTGGAACAGTGGCGGTTGATGCATATCGGGGCTCAGCCTGTGCCGCCCAGTCTGATCCAGCGCTGGAAAAAACATTTTCCGCATCATTTGTATGATACGAACTATGGCCTGAGTGAATCGATAGGGCCTGGCTGTGTACATCTTGGCGTGGAGAATATACATAAGGTGGGAGCTATCGGCAGGCCAGGCTATCACTGGCAGGCAAAGATTGTGGACGAGCAGGGAAGAGAGGTTTTGCAGGGAGAAGTGGGCGAACTCATTGTCCATGGGCCGGGCGTGATGCTTTGCTATTACAAGAATCCCGAGGCTACGGATGAGGTTTTAAAAGATGGATGGCTTTATACGGGTGACATGGCGCGCATGGATGAGGATGGCTTTATCTATCTGGTAGACCGGAAGAAAGACGTAATCATCTCGGGCGGCGAGAATCTCTATCCAGTGCAGATCGAAGATTTTCTGCGGGGGAACGATAAGATCAAGGATGTGGCGGTGATCGGCCTGCCGGATGTAAGACTTGGGGAAATCGCGGCGGCAGTAATAGAGCTGAAGGAGGGGGTCTCCTGTACGGAGGAAGAGATCAATGACTTCTGTATTGACCTTCCCAGATATAAACGGCCTCGTAAAATTATCTTTGAGGATGTGCCTAGAAACCCTACAGGAAAGATCGAGAAACCAGTTTTGAGAGAACGGTATTGCCACGGTAGTCTTGTAGAAGCGCAGATAAAAAATTAACAAATAGGAGAAGGCAGAGATGGATCTATTTATCAAGTTAATTATGCTTATTATTTTCTTCGGTGTGATGATCGGCATTGGGCTTTACTGCCGTCGTCATGCCACAGATGTCAATGGATTTGTGCTGGGCGGAAGGAGTGTGGGTCCCTGGCTTACGGCTTTTGCCTACGGTACAAGTTATTTTTCCGCAGTGGTTTTCGTGGGATATGCAGGGCAGTTTGGATGGAAATATGGGATTGCGGCCACCTGGGCCGGGCTTGGGAATGCGTTTATCGGTTCACTTCTTGCCTGGGCGGTGCTGGGACGCCGTACCCGCATCATGACACAGCATTTAAACAGTGCCACCATGCCCGAATTTTTCGGACAGCGTTTTGAGAGTAAGCCGCTAAAGCTGGCGGCTTCGGCGATTATCTTTATCTTTTTGATTCCTTATACGGCAAGTCTCTACAACGGACTGAGCCGGCTGTTTGGCATGGCCTTTGATATTGATTACAGTGTGTGTGTGGTCGTCATGGCGGTGCTCACCGGTATCTATGTCATCGCCGGCGGCTATATGGCCACTGCCATCAACGACTTCATTCAGGGTATCATTATGATTTTCGGTATCGTTGCGGTGATCTTTGCGGTGCTTAACAGTCAAGGCGGTTTTCTTGCGGCTCTTGACAAGCTGGCGGCGGTGAGCGATGAGTCAGTTTCAACCGCACCGGGTGTTTTTAACTCCTTTTTCGGACCGGATCCTGCAGGTCTTCTGGGTGTGGTGATTCTGACCAGCCTGGGAACATGGGGGCTGCCTCAGATGGTGCAGAAATTTTATGCCATCAAAAGTGAGAGTGCCATCAACAAAGGTATGGTGATTTCCACGATCTTTGCGACTATTGTTTCCGGCGGCTGCTATTTCCTTGGCGGCTTTGGCAGGCTTTTTGGCGACAGGATTGATATTGCTGCCAATGGGTATGATTCTGTAGTGCCGACTATGCTGTCAGGGCTTCCCACAATCCTGATTGCAGTGGTGGTTATCCTGGTGCTTTCGGCGTCCATGTCTACCCTTTCTTCCCTTGTATTGGCATCCAGTTCAACCTTGACGCTGGACTTTATTAAAGGTAATATTATTAAGGAGATGGATGAGAAGGAACAAGTGAAATGGATGCGGGCTCTGCTGGTGGTGTTCATCGCCATTTCTGTGGTGCTTGCATTGATTCAATACCGTTCCAATGTTACCTTTATTGCACAGCTTATGGGTGTGAGCTGGGGTGCGCTTGCCGGGGCGTTTTTGGCACCTTTCCTCTACGGTTTATATTGGAAGCGGACGACCAAGGCTGCGTGCTGGGTGAGCTTTTTGTTTTCCACAGTAGTGATGCTTGCCAATATCTTTTTCCGTGCAAGTTTTCCGGCGTACCTGCAGTCTCCAATCAATGCCGGTGCATTCTGTATGCTGGCGGGGCTCGTGATCGTGCCTGTGGTGAGCGTGTTTACGAAGGCACCGGAAGAAGGGACTTTGAAGCATGTTTTCTCCTGCTATGAGAAGAAGGTGACGGTTTCTGTGACAGATTCCATCGGCGATGCGCTTGAAAAGAACTCCTAAAGACGTCCCGCCATTGGACGGACGCAAAGTCAGCGGAGCTGACTTGGAAGTTCTATCGTTTCGAGCAGGAGGATGCCCAAATACAGGCATTCTCCGTAACCATAAGAGAAAGGAATAATTACTGTTATGAAAACATTGATGCTTGGCAACGAAGCGGTTGCCAGAGGACTCTATGAGGCGGGCTGCAGCTTTGTATCAAGCTATCCCGGAACGCCCAGCACAGAGATCACCGAGTGCGTGGCGAGATACGAGGAAGTGTATGCGGAGTGGGCACCCAATGAGAAGGTGGCTTTAGAGGCGGCGTTCGGTGCTTCCTTGACGGGAAAGAGAAGCTTTTGCGCTATGAAGCATGTGGGGCTTAATGTGGCGGCGGATCCGCTGTTTACTATTTCTTATACGGGAGTGAACGCCGGTCTGGTAATCGGGGTGGCCGATGATGCTGGTATGCACAGTTCCCAGAATGAGCAGGATTCCAGACATTATGCAAGGGCTTCGAAGATTCCTATGCTGGAACCGTCTGATTCTGCAGAGGCTCTTGCGTTCGCGAAGCTGGCTTATGATCTTTCAGAGAAATTTGATACGGCAGTTCTTATGAAGATGTGTACCCGGGTCAGCCATTCCCAGAGTGTGGTGGAGACAGGGGAGCGTGAACTCCCGGAGCAGAAGAAATATGAGAAGAATCCCGGGAAATATATTATGATGCCCGGCAATGCGAAGAAACGCCACCCAGAGGTAGAGGCGCGCACGAAAGCCCTGACAGCCTGGGCGGAGACGGCGGATATCAACCGGATCGAAGCGGGCAGCGACAAATCCTGCGGCATTATCACATCCTCGACATGTTATCAGTATGTGAAAGAGGCTTTTGGTGATACATATCCTGTCTTGAAGCTGGGCATGATCTGGCCCATGCCGGAGACAAAAATCCGGGATTTTGCGGCTTCTGTGGAGAAGCTTGTGGTGGTGGAGGAACTGGATGGCTTTATCGAGACTCACTGCAGGAATTTGGGCCTTGTTGTCTTTGGCAAAGAGATCTTTACAGATATTGGAGAGTTAAGCCAGAATCTGGTGAAAGAAAAGCTTGGGCAAACCGTGCAGACGGGGCCTGTTCTCTCGGAGGACATTCCGGCGAGGCCGCCTGTGATGTGCGCGGGCTGTCCTCACAGAAGCTTGTTCTATGTATTGAAGAAGCTGAAGCTCACGGTGCTTGGAGATATTGGGTGTTATACATTGGGGGCAGTGCCGCCTCTTAGTGCGATTGATACTACTATCTGTATGGGTGCTTCTGTTTCCGGGCTTCACGGTTTTGTCAAGGCGGGCGATGAGGACACTGCGAAAAGGACGGTGGCGGTGATCGGTGATTCTACCTTCATTCATTCGGGGGTTACGGGCCTGATCAATATAGCTTACAATGAGTCAAACGCCACTGTAATTATACTGGACAATTCCATTACAGGTATGACAGGACATCAACAGAATCCAACCACGGGTTATAATCTGAAAGGGGATCCCTGTACGAAGATTGATCTGGAAAGCTTGTGCCAGGCGGTGGGAATCAAGCGTGTGAGAGTGGTAGATCCCTATGATATGGAAGTTTGCCAGACTGTGATTCAGGAGGAGCTTGCGGCGAATGAGCCTTCCGTTATTATTTCCCGCCGTCCCTGCGCACTGCTCAAATATGTGAAGCATCCAGGTCCCATATGCTCCGATCCGGAGAAGTGTAAAGGGTGCAAAGCCTGCATGAATATTGGTTGTCCTGCTATCAGTATGGTGGACGGTAAAGCTGTGATCGATGCGACACTCTGCGTGGGATGCGGTGTCTGCGAACAGCTGTGTAAGTTCGGTGCGCTGGGATCGAAAGAATAGTGTGAGAAGTACTTCTAGCCACTCACAGCAAAGGCTGTTTCGTGGAGAAGCACTAAGTCTCACACAGGAGAATGCCTAAAAAGCGGCATTCTCCAGGACGAGCTTGCTCGTCCGTGGATTTTGGGTCACAGCATAGCTGCGGCATGTTGGTTAGAATGACGATATTTTACAAGACACAGGAAAGTAAGGAGAAGTAGAATGGCTGTGACAGGTTTGGAAGCACAGCCTGGAATGGAGATAAGTATGGAAACGAAAAACATTATGATTGTCGGTGTGGGTGGACAGGGTACTCTTCTGGCAAGCAAACTTTTGGGAAGACTCCTCCTTGGCAAGGGATTTGACGTGAAGGTGAGCGAGGTGCACGGTATGAGCCAGCGGGGGGGCAGTGTAGTCACTTATGTCCGCTGGGGGGACAGGGTCTGCTCCCCTATCATAGACAAGGGGCAGGCGGACTGTATTCTCTCCTTTGAGCTTCTTGAGGCGGCCCGCTATACGGAATATTTGAAGCCGGACGGCAGAATTATCGTAAACAGTCAGCAAATCAATCCCATGCCAGTGATTGCGGGGACGGCGGTTTATCCGGAAAACCTGGAGGAGAAGCTGAAAAGTGCCGGCATTCATGTGGATGCGCTGGATGCGCTTTCCCTTGCCGAGGAAGCGGGGAGCAGCAAGGCAGTGAATTTAGTGCTTATGGGAAGACTTGCCAGACACTTTGATTTCACGCAGGAAGAGTGGATGGAGGCAATTGAGCAGAGTGTGCCGCCCAAATTCTTGGAAATGAATAAGAAGGCCTTTCTATTGGGGCGGCGTGAGGAGAGTATTTAAAGATCAATGCCAGAGGACAGTTTCGCAAAGGCAGGACAGCCGCCTTGGATGCGCTGAGTTTTACGCGGGAGAATGGCCAAAATAGGTATTCTCCGTATACTATGTTATGGAGGAAGAAGCATGGAACGGTATTATCAGAAAGAAATTGAAACGGCGGACAGAGAGCAGATTCTCGCTTGGCAGAATGAACGGCTGGTGAAGCAGGTGCGCCATGTCTGGGACAATGTGCCTTACTACCGCAAAAAGATGGAGGAGAAGGGGGTTACGCCTGAAGATATTCAGAGTGTGGAGGATTTGCATAAGCTTCCCTTTTTGACAAAAGACGATCTGCGTGAAGCTTATCCTTATGGTCTGCTGGCGAAGCCGCTCAAAGACTGTGTCCGCATCCAGTCTACATCCGGTACGACAGGCCGCAGAGTGGTGGCTTTTTATACCCAGCATGATATTGATCTGTGGGAAGACTGCTGTGCCCGTGCCATTGTGGCAGCAGGCGGCACGAATGAAGATGTCTGCCATGTCTGCTATGGCTATGGTCTTTTCACTGGCGGGCCGGGTTTAAATGGCGGCAGCCATAAAGTGGGATGTCTGACACTGCCTATGTCTTCCGGTAACACGGACAGGCAGTTACAGTTTATGGTGGATTTGGAGGCGACAATTCTTTGCTGTACGCCTTCTTACGCCGCGTTTCTGGCGGAGAGCATCCACGAGCGGGGATTGCGCGACAAGATTAAATTGAAGGCGGGTATCTTCGGAGCGGAGGCCTGGAGTGAGGAGATGCGTCAGGATATCCAGAATAAGCTGGGAATCAAAGCGTATGATATTTATGGACTCACAGAGACAAGCGGTCCCGGTGTCGGATTTGAGTGCAGCGAGCAGACTGGCATGCATATCAATGAGGATCATTTTATTGCAGAAATCATTGATCCTGATACGGGCGAGGTGCTTCCCGAGGGCAGTAAAGGCGAACTGGTGTTTACCGCTATCACGAAAGAGGCATTTCCACTTCTTCGTTACCGCACCAGAGATATCTGCATCCTTTCCAGAAAGAAATGCTCCTGCGGCAGAACGCATGTAAAGATGAGCAAACCTATGGGCAGAAGCGACGATATGCTTATTGTCAAGGGAGTCAATGTCTTCCCGTCCCAGATTGAGACTGTATTGATGGAACAGGGATATCCTGCAAATTATCAGATTATTGTGGATCGGGTCAACAATTCTGACACGCTTGAGGTGATGGTGGAGATGACGCCTGAGAACTTTTCCGATAATCTGGGCAGGATCACGGAGATGGAGAAAGGTCTTGTGTCAGCACTTAAGGCTATGCTTGGCATCTATGCAAAAGTGCGTCTTGTGGCGCCGAAGTCCATTACAAGAAGTGAGGGCAAGGCAGTGCGCGTGATCGATAAGCGTAAAATTTGATAGCAGTGCAGTCATATAAAATGGAACAGCAACTGACAATTTATGAGTGGACATGGCTGTATTGTGATAGCATTTAAGTCAAGAAGGGAGAACGATATGACAATACCTCAGATTTCTGTATTTTTGGAAAATAAAGCGGGGCAGCTTGCGGATATCACAGGCATTCTATCGGATAATCAGGTGAATATGCGTGCAATCAATATTGCAGAGACAGCGGATTATGGCGTTTTGCGGCTGATCGTTGACGATGCGTCGAGGGCTTCCTCTATTCTGCTGGAGCAGGGCTTTATCCTGACCATGACGCCTGTTGTGGGCGTGGCAGTTCCGGATACGCCCGGAGGACTCAGCAAGGTATTGGGAGTGATTTCCAATGCTGGAATTGACGTGGAGTACATGTATTCCGTGTTTGGACAGAAGGACGGACAGGCATGTATGATTTTCCGCGTGGCTGATACAGATGGATTGACGGCAGTTTTTGACCAAAATGGAATTGGCACCATCTCAGGGGAGGATTTGGGACTTCACTGAAATTTCCAGGCATATCTGTAGAAAAACAGTTGACAAAGCTGAAATTATCGTTTACATTAAAAGACAGTTAAGTTTTGCAAAACAACAGAACACAGGCGTTGAAGGGAACAAGTAGTGGATCAGGAAACGGACAGAAAGCAGCCGGCGGATGAGAGGCGCGCGGGAACTTTTCCATGAATACATCCCAGAGCTTCGCGGAAGAATGGAGAGTTATCTCTTAGTAGGCCGCGGCGGAGGAATGCACGTTACAGCAGGAGGGTATCATCACAGAAAGTAGCTTTTATTATTTTATGGGTCGTACCCGGTGAGGCGGATGATGTGAGTCATCCGTGAAATTAGGTGGTAACACGAGTTTAACCCTCGTCCTGATGATCAGGACGGGGGTTTTTGTGCGCATAAGCAGAGTCAGAAAGCGTCAGAAGCAGGCTGCATGCTTGCATGCAAGCCAGATTATGACGATTTATGACGAGCAACGCGAATGAGAAATGCGGAGCATTTCGAATCTGCTTATGCAGGGAAGAGTCAGAAGGAAAGGAGAAAATCATAATGGGAATCTACGAAGAACTACAGGCGAGGGGACTCCTCGCACAACTTACCAATGCGGAGGAGATCCGTGAGCTGATCAACAACGGCAAAGCCACTTTTTATATTGGTTTTGACCCTACTGCAGACAGCCTGCATGTGGGACATTTTATGGCGCTGTGCCTGATGAAGCGGCTGCAGGAGGCGGGCAACAAGCCCATCGCGCTGATTGGAGGCGGGACAGCCATGATAGGCGACCCTTCCGGGCGGACAGATATGCGCTCCATGATGACGAGGGAGACTATCGAGCACAATTGTGAGTGTTTTAAGAAACAGATGAGCCGGTTTATCGACTTTTCCGAGGGCAAGGCTCTTATGGTCAACAATGCGGACTGGCTGCTGGATTTGAACTATGTGGAGTTTATCAGGGAAGTGGGAGCATGCTTTTCTGTAAATAATATGCTTCGGGCGGAGTGCTACAAGCAGAGAATGGAGAAAGGATTGAGCTTCCTCGAGTTTAACTACATGATTATGCAG
>DLAA01000164.1:9062-22161 GCA_002493835.1 Lachnospiraceae bacterium UBA7060
GAGTTTAACTACATGATTATGCAGAGCTATGACTTTTTGGAGCTTTACAAGAGGTATGGATGCAACATGCAGTTCGGCGGCGACGATCAATGGAGCAATATGCTGGGAGGCACAGACTTGATCCGAAGAAAACTTTCCAAGGATGCCTATGCAATGACGATTACGCTTCTTATGAATTCCGAGGGCAAGAAGATGGGCAAGACCCAGAAGGGTGCAGTTTGGCTTGACCCAAAGAAGACCACCCCCTTTGAGTTCTATCAGTACTGGCGCAACGTGGACGATGCAGATGTGCTCAAGTGTCTGCGGATGCTCACCTTCCTGCCTCTTGAGCAGATCGACGAGATGGACACCTGGGAGGGCAGCCAGTTGAATGAGGCGAAAGAGATTTTGGCTTACGAACTGACAAATCTTGTGCACGGAGAGGAGGAGGCAGAAAAAGCGAAAGAGGCCTCCAAGGCGCTCTTTGCCGGCGGCGGCAGTTCGGAAAATATGCCGGCGGCCACACTTAAGGAGGAGGACTTTAAGGATGGCAGGATCGATATTTTGGGAATCCTGGCGGCAAGCGGTCTGGCTTCCTCCCGGTCTGAGGCGCGCAGAGCTGTAGAGCAAGGCGGTGTGTCAGTGAATGGAGAGAAAGTGGCGGATGTCAAGACTTCCTATACCAAGGAGGATATCGCGGCGGAAGAGTTTATTGTGAAAAAGGGAAAGAAAAGTTTTAAGAAGATTTTGGTTTAGGATCAAAGAGCAGGAGGAGACACATCATGGAAAAGAGAGCAAAGGGAAGAACACTGATGTCCTACGCACCGGATATCAAGGTGGTGGACTGCACACTGCGGGATGGTGGTCTGGTGAATGACTTCTATTTTACGGATGAGTTTGTGAAGGCGCTGTATCGTGCCAATATCAAGGCCGGTGTGGACTACATGGAGTTTGGCTACAAGGCGTCCAAGGAAATGTTTGATGTAAATAAGTTCGGCAAATGGAAATTCTGCGACGACAAGGACATCCGCGCCGTTGTGGGCGATAATAAGACGGACATGAAGATCGCGGTGATGGCGGATGTGGGCCGATGTGATTATAAAAAAGATATCCTAAACAAGAAGGACAGTCCGGTTGATCTGGTGAGGGTTGCGACTTACATCAATACGATACCAGCCGCTATTGCAATGATTGAAGACTGTACAAAGAAGGGATACGAGACTACGGTTAATATCATGGCGATCTCCAAGGCCAATGAGACAGATCTGGATGCCGCCCTTGACCTGCTTGGTCAAAGCAGTGTGGGAACTATCTATCTGGTGGACAGCTACGGTTCTCTGTACCCGGAGCAGGCAAGAAGACTTGCGGATAAATACCTGGAGGTGGCTGAAAAATACGGAAAGAAGGTTGGTATACATGCGCATAATAACCAGCAGCTCGCTTTTGCCAATACCGCTGAGGTGATTATTATGGGCGTCAGTTATCTGGATGCTACGGTGAGCGGAATGGGGCGAGGCTGCGGCAACTGTCCCAGCGAGCTGCTTTTGGGTTATTTGAAGAATCCGAAATACAACATCAATCCAATTTTGCAGTTTGTGGAGCAGTATATTATTCCGCTGCGGGAATCCGGCGTGATGTGGGGCTATGACGTACCCTATCTTCTGACCGGCATTTTGAATCAGCATCCGAAGTCAGCCATTCAGTTTATGAAGGAGAAACGTAAAGATTATTATGAGTTTTATTTGGAACTGTTGGAAAATTTCTAATAAATAACAGAAGATATTTATTTGCAGGATAAAAGAGGTGAGATATCTTGAAGCGGGATAAGGACAGGGATCTGGATTTTATTGATTTGGAGGATGAAACTTCGGGGAATGAGGAGTACGATCTGCAGGAGGATGGAGAGGACGAGTGGAAGGAAGAAGATTTTGAAGGGGAATTAGACGAGAAAACGCTTCGGTTTGTACACAGGATTTTATTCCCAGCCGTTATAGCGCTGGTGGCAGTGATTGTGGCGGTGGCGGCAGTCTTTATGCAAAAGGGCGGCAGAAAGGCGGAGGAAGAAGCGGTTTTGGCTGCTGTGGAACCGGTCAAAATCCAGGAGGAGCAGGAAGATCAGGAAGATCGGGAAACGCGGGAAGCAATATCGGAAGAACCAGAAGAGTCCCAGCCTGAGGAAACGATTGTCGTCGATGAAGAGGAGGCCGGTGCAGACGATGAGGAGAAAGTGTCCGGGCAGGAGAAAGATCCGGAGACGGAAACCATGAGTACCGAGCATGGTACGGAGGTGGATGTGGGCGAACTTCTCTCCTCCGGGGCGGCAGCGGAGACGGAGGAGGTAACCTTTGGCATAGATGTGGCAAGATATCAGGGGACTATAGACTGGGCGCAGGTGGCGGCGTCAGGCGTTGAATTTGCCATGGTGCGTGTGGGGTACCGCGAAGATAAAAGCCGGGAGATCGTTGCAGACAGTAATGCCAGATATAATATGCAGGAGGCGCAGAAGAATGGCATCAAACTGGGGGCTTACTTCTTTTCCACCGCTGCAGATGAGACGGAGGCGGAAGCAGAGGCTGACTGGGCTGCTGACTATATTTCCCAGTACCAGATTACTTATCCCGTAGCTTATGACTGCGAGGGATTTGAGCGGGAGTCCAGTGCACAATACGGTTTATCTTCGACCAGGCGGACGGACATAGCGATTGCCTTTTTAGATAGAATTTATGAGAGAGGTTATACTCCTATGTTTTACTCCTCTATGGGGGAACTCGCGGGGGATGCCAAGTGGGAGACTTCACGGCTTGAGAAGACTTATCGGATCTGGGTGTCGCAATATCCGGCACAGCCGTATCCTCAGACAGAAAAATCGTCCTACCAAGGGAATCACGCCATGTGGCAGTATACCAACCGGGGAATGGTGGCGGGAATCAGCGAGCCTGTGGATGTGAATATCGCCTATTTTGGTTACGAAGGGACGGCCAGTGCACAGAATGAGGAGACGCCGGAGGAGGCACAGGCGGATGTGGAGGCTCTCATGCCCTTTACGGATGTAAGCGAGGAAGTGACAGCCAAAGACTCCACCAACCTGCGCAATATTCCAAGCCAAGGTGACGACAGCACAGTGGTTTACACGCTGCAAAACGGGGAGACACTTACCAGAACAGGAGTCAGTGACAGTGGTTGGTCGAGACTTAAGTACAATGGGCAGACTGTCTATGCGGTGAGCAGTTACTTGACTACTGACTTAGCCTATCAGGCGCCGAAGGAGGAAGCCCAGGAGGGTGCGGGAAGCGGAGATGGGCTTAAGACAAAATTTGTGGACAGGAACGAGCAGGTGACCGCAAAGATTGAGGTCAATCTGCGGGTTTTGCCAAGCGTGACAAATCCGGATGCCACGGTGGCGGCGGTGCTTCACAATGGGGAATATGCCACCAGAACGGGTATCAATGAAGATTATGGCTGGTCCCGTGTTGAATACAATGGACAGACTCTTTACTGTATCAGCAGCTATCTTTGTGAATAAGAGGGGCAATCATATGACGATCAGTAACAGATAATAAAGTAAGCTTATGTTAGGTGTAAATAAAATGTTGTAAAAAGCAATAGTTAATAACACGAAAATAGCTTATGTTATAAAACGTTATACAGGAATGAAGTGGTACTTTCGGGTGGTTAACTTAAAATTGGAATTTTGAGGAAATAGAATAGCATAAACAATAAAAAAACAGCCATATATTAATTTGAAATTTAATATATGGCTGTTTTTCCCGCTCATTTAATTTCTATATATGGATTTCAGGTAATCCATCTTTGCTCCGGCATTGACTAAAAGGGCATCTAAGAGAGTAATTGCTGCCATGGATTCTACCACGACGACCGCTCTGGGGACAATGACAGGATCATGTCTGCCTTTGATGGAGATACTGACCTCCTCGCCGGAGTTGTTCACGGTATCCTGAGGGGAAAAAATGGAGGGCGTAGGTTTCACATGGGCGCGCAGGATGATCTGGGATCCGTCGCTGATGCCGCCGAGAATGCCTCCAGCGTGGTTGGTTGTCTTGACAATATGGCCATTCTGTATACGGAAAGCGTCGTTGTTGGCAGAACCGTGGCGGGTAGATACTTCTGTGCCGTCACCGATTTCCACGGCTTTGACAGCGCCGATGGACATGACGGCTTTTGCCAGATTAGCGTCCAGCTTTTCAAAGACCGGATCCCCCAGACCGGCGGGAACACCGTCTATTACGCATTCAATAACACCCCCTGCGGAATCATAATTGCTCATGCAGTCCGCCAGAAATTGCTCTGCCCGGGCGGAGGCTTCCCGGTCCGGCATGGAGGTGGGAGTCTCTGATATGGCGGTCAGATCGAAATTTGCGGGATCAATGGACACCGGTCCGATGGAGCAGGTGTAAGCCTGCAGGCGGATACCGAATTCGGAGAGAACCTTGGCGGCAATGGCGCCTGCCGCCACACGGCCGATGGTTTCGCGTCCGGAGGAACGTCCGCCCCCGCGGTAATCGCGGAAACCATATTTTTTGTCAAAGGTATAGTCTGCATGGCCTGGCCGGTAGCAGTTCGCAATTTCCGTATAATCTCCGGAGTGCTGGGAAGTATTCCTTATTAGAAGAGAAATTGGGGTGCCGGTGGTTTTTCCTTCAAAAACACCGGAGAGGATTTCTACGGTGTCGGCCTCCCTGCGGGGGGTGGCGATGCGGCTTTGTCCAGGTCTTCGTCGGTTCAGATATGTCTGAATATCGTTTGTGTCAAGAGAAAGTCCTGCGGGACAGCCGTCCACCACGACACCAAGTCCGGGGCCGTGGGACTCGCCCCAGGTAGTGATTCGATAGATAATTCCAAGTGTTGAGCCTGCCATTGTCTGATCCTTTCTAAAACTGTTTGAAGTTTTCCGATAATATCATGCAGGATATCCTGCAAAATTAAATTACATATGAGATATTAAATATAAGATTAAAAAATGCAGATATCTACAAGAAAGAAAAAGTGTCATAAAAATGAGCGAAAAAATGATAAATCTATTAAAAACCCTGAAATAGACACGCTTTTTCCTGTAAACAGCATATCATATTATACTAAAAAAGCAAGCGTTATGTTCTGTAATGAATGTGTGGCTGTGAGGTGAAAAGCGGGCTGCTTAATGGGATTAGGAACAAAATAGTCCCAAAATGGAATGATTAAAAATCAAATCAAGCGGGCAGATGTGTAAAAAAAGGGGGAAATATGACAGATTTACATAAAAAAGGGCTGTACAAAAAAATTTTATATGTTATGATATATGTCAGAATTGCAAAGAGAATGATTTGAGGGCCCGTATGGAAAAAACATTTCGGCAAAACATAATTTCATATTTTACGGGTATAGCCAAAAGAAATAAATTTCTGAAATATCCCAGTCTTGCAATGATGCTTGTTGTATTGCTTATTTATTATATTGGGAGACATTTTGTTACGAATGGAAAGCGCTATGCGAGTATGTTTTTTATTGCAGTCTTTTTTGTCAGCAGCTGCAGTTTTTCTTATGCGGTTTTTGCAGAGCGTACAGGGTTTACCAGCGTGCAGGAAACCTATAGTGCGGTTGTGGAGATCTCGGATGTTTCTCTTGCAGAGTTAGAACCGGTTACCGCTAGCAGTGAAGCGATTCAGGGTGAGAGAGTTTTGATGTCAGAGCATGAGGATGAAGATGTGCAAACTTATACACTGGATGATCTGCTGGAAAATCATGAACATGACCATGGAGCGGCAGAGACGGAAACGGATCGTGCAAAAATGGGAAATATTCAGAGTGGGGAGAGACCGGTCTTTGACTCTTCTGACTGGCGGTTGGTTTTGATTAACAAGCAGCATCCGATTCCTGAGGAGTATGATTTTAAGCTGGGGACTTTTGCATCCGGTATGCGCTGTGATGAGCGTGTGATTGAAGATTTGCTTCTTATGATGCAGGCGGCAAAGAAGAACGGTTTAAATCTCGTGGTCAGATCTCCGTATCGAACTTCTGATCATCAGGAAGATAATTTCAATAATAGGATTAAATCCTATATGAAACAGGGATTGTCCTATATGGAAGCTTATAAGGCCACTTCCAGAGTAATTACGATTCCCGGATGCAGTGAGCATGAAGTGGGATTGGCGCTTGATATTACTTCCGACACCTTTATCCCGCTTCTACAGGGTTTTGCTGATACAGAGGAGGGAGAATGGCTGGAGGAGCACAGTCATGAATATGGTTTCATTCTGCGTTATCCCTCAGGTAAGGAATATATTACAGGTATTGAGTATGAACCTTGGCATTTCCGCTATGTGGGCAGGGAAGCGGCTGCGGTTATGAAAGACGAGGGGCTGTGCCTGGAAGAGTTTTGGGACAAATACTTGTAGTGCTGTGTTTGCGTGGGATTGAGTGATTACTTTATGGAATAAGAAATGAGGTTCGCATGTACAAGATTTTAAAACAGGAAGGCAGGGCGAAGCGCGCTGAGTTAACGACAGTACACGGCACGATACAGACCCCTGTCTTTATGAATGTTGGAACGGCAGCTGCCATTAAGGGCGCGGTGTCTACAGAAGATTTAGAGCAGATTGGTACGCAGGTAGAGCTGTCAAATACTTATCATCTGCATGTTAGGCCGGGTGACCGAGTGATCAGGCAGCTTGGAGGACTGCATAGGTTTATGTCCTGGAACAGGCCGATTTTGACGGATTCCGGCGGATTTCAAGTATTTTCACTGGCGGGGCTCCGCAGGATTAAGGAGGAGGGGGTGTACTTTCATTCGCATATAGATGGACGGAAGATCTTTATGGGACCCGAGGAGAGTATGCAGATTCAGTCCAATCTGGCATCTACAATTGCTATGGCTTTTGACGAGTGTCCGCCAAGCATGGCGGAGCGCAAGTATGTGGAGGATTCTGTAGCGCGCACGACCAGATGGCTTAGACGTTGTAAACAGGAGATGGAGCGTCTGAATGGATTGGAGGATACCATCAATAAAAAACAGCTGCTATTTGGAATCAATCAGGGAGCAATTTTTGATGATATTCGCTGCGATCATGCGAACCAGATTGCGGAGCTGGACTGTGACGGCTATGCGCTGGGCGGGCTTGCCGTGGGTGAGAGTCATGAACAGATGTACCATGTGATCGAAGAGACACTGCCGTGGCTTCCAAAGGATAAACCTACTTATTTAATGGGAGTTGGAACACCAGCCAATATTCTGGAGGCAGTGGAACGAGGCGTGGATTTTTTTGACTGTGTCTATCCTACAAGAAACGGGCGGCATGGTCATCTCTATACTAATCATGGAAAAATCAATCTCTTTAACGCGAAATATGAGCTGGATGATAAACCTATCGAGGAGGGATGTATGTGCCCGGCTTGCAGAAGATACTCCAGGGCTTATATCAGGCACTTGCTTAAAGCGAAGGAAATGCTGGGCATGCGTTTATGTGTGCTGCATAATCTATTCTTTTATAATACGATGATGGCAGAAATCAGAGATGCCTTGGATGAGGGGCGTTTCGCGGCTTATAAGAGACAGAAGCTTGCAGGGATGCAGGGTGAATAAAGGATAGATGCTTTATTAAATTTCCATAAGGGGCTTGTTTTTCCTTGTTAAGTTGTGTATGATATGCATTAGTATTTTATCGAAAGAATAACGGAGGAAATGAAATGGGATTATTATTAACGGCTGATGCGGCGGCAGCAACAGGCGGCGGCCTGATTATGGTTGTCTATATTGTTATTATTGTTGCATTTATGTATTTTATTATGATTCGTCCGCAGAAAAAAGAGCAGAAGAGAATGGCGGCAATGCTGGCAGAAATGGCGGTTGGCGACTGTGTGCTGACAAACAGCGGATTTTATGGGATTATAATTGATATCACAGACGACACAGTAATCGTAGAGTTTGGCAGTAACAAAAATTGCCGTATTCCCATGCAGAAGGCGGCTATTGCTCAGATTGAGAAGCCAGAAGCCGATTGAGGCAGACAGAAGGCGGTATACTTGGACCATGGCATAGAAGTCATGGTCTTTTTCATTTGATTGGGAGTATGTGACAAATTAGAATGCTATTTCTGGATTGACAGCGAAGAATAAATGATGTAAAATGCTGGCTTGTGGTAATACATTGCAGAAATATAGTTTTTATTATGGAGGAGAATGTGATGAAAAGAAAAACAGTAAAATCTATCTTGTGTGCAGCGTTATTGACACTTGCCATGACGGCGACGGCCTGCGGGGGTTCTGATACTGGAAGTGATAGTGCAGCGCCAGCAGCAGAAGAGTCTTCCGTGGAGGAAGAGACTCCGGAGGAGGAAACGCCGGCAGCAGAGGAAGAAACACCAGCGGAGGAGGAAACGCCAGCAGCAGAGGAGGAAGCGCCTGCTGAAGAGGAAGATTCTGCACAGGAGAGCACAGGTAAGACTCTGGAGGAGTACTTGAAGGAGGATCCGGAGGCAGAGCAGCAGTTGAAGGAACAGGCGGCAGCCCAGGGTAACGATCAGATGGATATGGCTATTGAAGTGGTTGGAAATGACTTAATCTGCATAGCTACTTTCAAGGATTCTGTGGAGATACCGGAGGATGCGGCTGATACATTGAATGCAGGCATGAGTCAGCTTGAGGATGCTTTTGGGGCGATTGCCGGTGTACTCGATGAGGCGATTGGTGCGGAAAAAGGTACTGTATCGTACGGCATTAGATATTGCGATTCCAACGGAAATATTCTCGCGGAGGCAAGCTTTAGAGCAGAGTAGAACAGAAAAGAAAGACAGTATGCAAAAGATAGTAAACAAAAGCCGGCGCGAAAGCGATCCGGCTTTTGTTATATTCTTTTATATTGAAATTTATACAGGAATAGTCTATGATAAATAAGTGATATTTTGTGGTTTCATTGCTTTATCAGGATTCTGTTTTCCAACAGAGTCGTAAATTGGGGAATGAAATATCGGGGAAAAATATATTTTGGGATGGAGGAAAGGGTGAAAGAAAAAACAAAAAAAGAAAAAAGAAAAAAGAGGAAAGGATAAAATGCAAACACAGATTTTTCACCCTTTGTGTTTGTGCTTCAAAATCTTGAGGCTTGGTGTAAAATATGGAATTAAAAATAACCTGTATTCCGGGAGATGGAATCGGCCCGGAAATCATAGCGGAGGCAAAAAAAGTACTGAATGTAGTGGCGAAAAATTATGGACATGATATGCAGTATACGGATATTTTGATGGGCGGCGCTTCTATCGACGTGCACGGAGTGCCGCTCACGGATGAGGCGGTGGAGACTGCAAAGAGTGCGGACGCAGTGCTGATGGGATCCATCGGCGGCGATACGACCACCTCGCCCTGGTATAAGCTGCCCCCCAATCTGAGGCCTGAGGCTGGACTTCTCGCGATTCGCAAGGCGCTAAATCTTTTTGCTAATCTAAGGCCGGCAGTTTTGTACGAGGAACTGGCGGGAGCCTGTCCTTTAAAAACAGAAATTTCCGAAGCGGGTTTTGATATGCTGATAATGCGCGAACTGACGGGCGGCTTGTACTTTGGTGAGAGAAGGACAGTGGAGGAAAATGGCGTGCGGAAGGCAGTGGACACCCTGACCTACGATGAGAATGAGATCAGAAGGATTGCGGTTAAGGGGTTTGACATAGCCAGAAAGCGCAGAAAGAAAGTGACCAGTGTGGATAAGGCCAATGTGCTGGATTCTTCCAGACTTTGGAGAGCGGTTGTGGAGGAAGTAGCGGAGGACTACCCTGATGTGACATTGGAACATATGCTGGTGGACAACTGTGCCATGCAGCTGGTGAAAGATCCAGCCCAGTTCGATGTGATCCTGACAGAGAATATGTTTGGGGATATTTTATCCGATGAGGCGAGTATGGTGACCGGTTCCATCGGTATGCTGGCTTCCGCTTCGTTGAATGATACGAAATTCGGCCTCTATGAGCCGAGTCACGGCTCCGCACCCGATATTGCGGGGAAAGATCTGGCCAACCCTATCGCTACTATTCTCTCGGCATCTATGATGCTGCGCTACAGTTTTGATTTGGACAAGGAGGCGGATGCTATTGACAGGGCTGTGAAGCAGGTGCTGAAGGACGGCTACCGCACGGGAGATATCATGTCCGAAGGATGTGAGCAGGTAGGCTGTAAAAAGATGGGCGACTTGATTGTGGAGAGAATAAAATAGTAACATGGGTTATTTTTTGAAACGGCACAATATCGGCAGGACAACTTTTTTTATAACGGGGAAAAAACCAAAAGTATGCAGGGAAGATGTGGTTTTTCTGTTGTTCTTTTTTGTGATGGCCGTCTATTACGGGGCGAGAATGTTTATCCTGACACCCTGGTATGACGAGCTGTATACGTATTTTTATTTTATCAGCAGAGGGCCAGTGTACGCGGCGATTCACTGGCCTCTTCCCAACAATCATGTAGGGTATTCCACGCTCTCGGCCTGTCTGGGGATATTTGGAAGCGCACCAATCGCTCTGCGCGGTGTATCCTATCTGTGTAGTCTGGGCAGCATGATCCTTCTGTACCGCTTTTCAAAAAAATGGTTTACGGGTGGTATCGCGCTTGTTCCCGTGTTTCTGTTTGCGGGAATGTACGGTGTCAACCAGCTGGCGGTGCAGGGCAGGGGCTACGCGCTTGTGACGTGCTGTTATTTGGCAGCGCTTATGTCGCTACACCATATCGTGGTGGAAAAGAAGAATAGCAGGCGATATTATTTTGCGTTCGGCATCTCACTTGTGGTTTCTCTTTGGGCGATTCCAAGCAGTCTGTACGTGGTGATACCGGTCTGTCTGATTGGAGGGTTCGCGCTTCTCCTGGACAAAGATTATAGGCGGCTTTTGCGGCTGGTGATTACTTCTCTGATCAGTGCAGTGTGCACGGCAGGACTTTATGGGATTCTCTGGCTGGCAATCGGTTCCAATCTGTTGTCAAAGACGCCGGATGGACCCTTTTATACGGCTGGACATGTCGATATTATTCTCCATGCACCTTTTCGTGCTCTTTCCGAGGGGATCAGTTATATGCTGGCTACTCCTTATATTCAAAGTATGACGAGGAAGGAGTTTTACGCCCAGGCAGGACATTGGATCCAAACGCTGTTTGGCACACAGCTGGCTCCTGTGTGGGGACTTGCGGGAAGCGGGATGTGTGTGCTGTTGGCGGCCAGTCTTCTGACTGCGGCTGTTCGTATGATCCGAAGGCCGAAAGAAGCTTTTTTGGAGTGGTATTTTATGCTGACGGCGGTTCTGCTGGCACTTGCACTTTTTATCCAGTGCAAGCTTCCCTACCAGAGAGTGTTTTCTTTTCTCGGTGTGTGGGCGGCGCTTTTGATCGGATGGTTTGTACAGCGCATTAGTGACTGGATGCAGGGAGCGCCCGATTTTCGGTGGAAGAATGCGGCGGGGAGATGTTTCTATGCGCTGGCCGCTGCGGCGGCGGGGCTTTCCTGGGTTTTTGTGCTGGCGGACATGGCGCCTTACAGCGTACGGGATGAGCAGATTGCGGAAGTTTACAGGTGGATTGACGCAGGGGAAACGGATGTCTGTGCGGTGACCGACTGCGATCAGGAGTATCTGCTCCTGTATCTCTATGGCGATCGGGTTGTACAGACCACCAGAAATATTGAGGAGGCGGATATCGTCCTTTTAGACAAGGCACTTCTTGGGATTCCGTATGATTACAGGGAGTCGCCTGAGGAGTGGAAGTTTTACCTTTCTAAGGAGGAAGTGGATGCCCACAGGAGTTATATAGAAGAAAATATGATGCCGGAGTATGAAACCTGGCAGTTTATCTTATATCATATACAGAAGCCTTGATTGTAAATCATTGAAGAAAGAATTGCAGAGCAAAAAACTGAGGAGGTAAGGATTATGAGAAGTGACAATGTAAAGGCGGGCGTACAGCAGGCGCCCCACAGGAGTTTGTTCAATGCCCTCGGCTTTACAAAGGAGGAGATGGAAAGGCCCATGGTTGGTATCGTCAGCTCCTACAATGAGATTGTGCCCGGGCATATGAATCTGGATAAGATCGTGGAAGCGGTAAAAATGGGTGTGGCAGAAGCAGGCGGCGTGCCTGTGGTGTTCCCGGCTATCGCCGTCTGTGACGGGATCGCCATGGGACATATTGGAATGAAATATTCTCTGGTAACCAGAGATTTGATCGCAGATTCCACAGAGTGTATGGCACTGGCGCATCAGTTTGACGCGCTGGTGATGGTGCCGAACTGCGACAAAAATGTGCCGGGTCTTTTGATGGCGGCGGCCCGCATTAATGTGCCCACAGTCTTTGTTTCAGGCGGCCCTATGCTGGCTGGACATGTAAAGGGGCGGAAGAGAAGTCTCTCTTCCATGTTTGAGGCGGTGGGTTCCCATGCGGCAGGAACCATGACAGATGAGGAGCTTTTGGAATTTGAGGAAAAAACCTGTCCTACCTGTGGGTCCTGTTCAGGCATGTATACGGCCAATTCCATGAACTGTCTCACGGAAGCGCTGGGCATGGGGCTTCGCGGCAACGGCACTATTCCTGCGGTTTACTCCGAGCGTATCAAACTTGCGAAACATGCGGGCATGGCGGTGATGAAGCTTCTGGAGAAAAATATCAGACCCAGAGATATCATGACGAAGGATGCCATCTTAAACGCTCTCACGGTGGACATGGCTCTTGGATGTTCTACCAATTCCATGCTGCACTTACCGGCTATTGCCCATGAGGTGGGGTTTGACTTTGACATTTCCTTTGCCAATGAAATCAGTGAGAGAACGCCTAATGTGTGTCATTTGGCGCCGGCTGGCCCTACTTATATGGAAGATTTGAATGAAGCGGGCGGTGTCTATGCGGTGATGAAAGAACTGGCGGATATTGGACTGCTCCATATGGACTGTATGACAGTAACGGGCGAGACGATCGGCGAGAATATTAAAAATGCGGTGAATAAAAATACAGATGTTATTCGTACGGTTGAAAACCCGTACAGCAAAACAGGCGGTTTGGCGGTGCTGAAGGGCAATCTTGCACCAGACGGCAGTGTGGTGAAACGCTCCGCTGTGGTGGAGGAGATGATGGTGCATGAAGGACCGGCCAGGGTCTTTGACTGTGAGGAAGA
>DLAA01000074.1:0-12845 GCA_002493835.1 Lachnospiraceae bacterium UBA7060
CGTCTTTAATGAGACACGTCCTTAAATAAGAGATCAACGTGTAAATGTTTTGAAATGGAGGTTGTCATGGCTAATATCAAATCTGCAAAAAAAAGAATTCTGGTAAACAGAACCAAAGCTGAGAGAAACAAATCCATCAAGTCCAGCGTAAAGACAGCGATTAAAAAAGTGTACGCTGCCATTGAGGCAAAGGACAAAGAGGCTGCACAGAGCGCACTGCTCGCTGCTACATCTGCCCTCGACAAGGCAGCCAAAAAAGGGGTGTACCACAAGAACGCTACTGCCAGAAAGGTATCCCGTATGGCTCTTGCCGTAAACAAGATGGCTTAAAAATTGCATATATTATTACTATGATATAAATCGAGCAGGGGAAGAGGAATCTTCCCCTGCTCGAACTTTGTAGGAAATTGCACCGGCGCGCTCAATTTTTCATCTATCGACTGTGGCCGCCTCCGCCGTGATGACCGCCTCCGCCGCCATGACTTCCTCCGCCATGTCCTCCGCCGCCGGTGTTTGACTCAATCTTGCGATGCGTCACTGTCTTTCTCAAAAACCGATCCTCCGATACCCGGAAAGCAGGCGCTCTCCCCGCCACATAAGTAGTCGCCGTGGTAGTCTTCTTTCCCTCCTTGGACTGCCAGTTGAGACAGGCAAATATAACAGCCGCTATCAATCCGATCAACCATGGCAGGAATCCCGGCGGATTCAAATGGAACAACCTAAAGCCCAGCATATCGTGATAAAAATCATTAATGTAAGTCTTGTACGCGCGATAAGGATTCTTCTCCACATAGCGGTATACACGGTCCAGGAGATGATCTACATCCTCCGTGTAATAGGCATCGTAGGCCCTGCCTGTCGTGCAAAACCAAGTGTGGATTCTGCCGTCATCCTCTCTCGACCAATTGTCCACCAGTATGACGCCGTCCCCATCCGGCTTATCATACCCAAAACCCTGTTCCTCCCAGCTGTGCTCCGCAAAAACCCGCACATACTCCTCTGAGCTTACCCCGGGCTCGATGGCAGCGGCGTATTCCCTCAAAGGTTCGTTCAAGGTGACTAGTACGATGTCACAGCCCGTCTGCTTCTCCCTCTTTGCAATCAAACTGCGCAGCTTCTCTTCCTCTTTGTCCGTCAACACACCAGCACGGTCAAAAACACGCTCTGTTGTCGCGCACTGCGTATTTGTCCGCTGATAATCCGCCGACTTTGCGATCCCCCAGTGTCCTGCATAGAGAGCCACTGTCAAAAACGCCGTAGCAGCTAAAATAATATAAAGCCATTTAAAATAATGAAAATATTCTCTCAAAATATGCGTCCTTCCCTCCTACAGAATCTCCAACACATGAACCGCCATAAAGCAAACTGCCGTCACCGCTGCAAACACTGAGGCACTGTAGGCCAATACCTTTGCCCGGGAAACAGGCGTTGTGCCGACTACCTTCCCCGTCTGCCCATTTACATGGTACAGGTATTGCTTATCCTTATAGCGATAAATATACTGCCACACCGGCATCAATGCATAACAGGTATCTGTCTGCGTAAGCTTTAAATTTTTGCGCAAAGGACGCACAGTCGTATACCCTGTCATGGAATCTCTAAGCAGCTCCTCCGAAGCCTCCCCTGCTTTCTCCTTCGCCCGCTCCACAAGCAGATCCGCCTCCTGATTGTAAAACTCGCCAAAAAAGCCCGACATATACTTTGGCTCAAAATCCGTAAGGCCCTGGTAGTCGTAGGGCTCCATCAAATCCATGATTCCATCGTCCATGGCATAGGAAGCATCTACCGGAATTTGGTCAAAATCCACGTCCATCCTTCGGAGCACTTCATAATAGGAAGTTTCCGTATACTCTGTATCCCCGCTTCTCCATGTTCTGACTCTGATTCCCTCACCGGCAAAGTCATAGTCGGCACCAAAGTCATAAAGCCAAAAGGGCACATATATTCCTTCCATTTTCTCCAAGCTCTTCGCGGACATAAAATCAGAGGGCGCAAAGAGCCGTTTGGAAAACTCCTTTTCCATAGCTTTCACTGCCATCTGTCTGCTCACATGAAAGGGCAGAATCCGCCGTGGTTCAAAAGCATTCTCCACCCGCTCATTTAACACCAAATAAGCACCACAGTGCCCGCAGCGCAGGGCGGACGTAAACTCCGTAATTTCCAGGGGCGCGCCACAGTTTGTGCACTGCACCAGAGAACTTTCGTCAATTTTCTCCTCACTGTCCACGCTGTCACAGTGAGGACAATACATCCCGCCTTTCTCCGGCGCATACACAGTGTTTCCGCCACAATTTTTACATTTAAATATCATTATATATTTCCTTTCATCAATGCAGAGAATGCCGTGTTTTAGGCATTCTCGAACGCGAAACCTAGTAATTACTGGCGTCCCGGCCAATGGCTGGATGTCTTGAGAATTACTTTTTGCACTGCTATTCGCGGCCGTCCCAGCAATAAGTACACAGTTTGCACTTATCGATCCCAACAGACGCAAGCATATCATCCAGGCGGTGATACCGAAGCGTGGTAAAATTCAGCTTCTCCCGAATTTTCTCAAGCATCTGGCCATACTCTACGCTGTCAGGATCCGCATAAACCTCCAAATTCGGATATTTGTTCTCTTTTTCCAGCTCCTGGATCACCCGGCGTGCAATCAATTCCATCTCTGAGGTGGAACGGGAAAAATTCAAATATTTACAACCATAGAGAAGAGGCGGACAGGCCGGTCTGATATGTACCTCCTTCGCTCCACTTTGATAGAGAAACTCGGTCGTTTCTCTCAGCTGTGTCCCCCTCACGATAGAATCATCAATCAGCAGAAGACTTCTGTCTTTTATCAACTCATGCACCGGAAGCAGCTTCATCTTCGCAATCAGGTTCCGTTTGCTCTGCATGGTCGGCATAAAAGACCGAGGCCAGGTCGGCGTATATTTAATGAAAGGCCGCGAGAAAGGAATTCCTGATTCATTGGCATAACCGATAGCGTGCGCCGTACCGGAGTCGGGTACACCCGCCACATTATCCGGCTTCACATCATCCCGCCTAGCCAGCATGGCTCCACAGCGATACCGCATTTCTTCCACACCAATCCCCTCGTAGGAGGAAGACGGATAGCCGTAATAAATCCACAGAAAGGTACAAATCTTCATATCTTTACCCGGCGCCACCAGCGACTGCACACCTTCTGCCGTCACAATAGCAATTTCACCTGGTCCCAGCTCCCTCTCCGGCACATAACCCAGATTCAGATAAGCAAAACTCTCAAAGGATATGCAGTAAGCCTCCTCCTTTTTGCCAATGCTGACAGGAGTACGCCCCATCCGGTCTCTCGCCACATAAATCCCCTTCGGTGTCATAAGCAGCATCGTCATAGAACCGTCGATCAACTCCTGCGCATAGCGGATCCCTTCTATCAGATTATCCCTTTGGTTGATAATCGCCGCCACCAGCTCTGTGGCGTTGATGTCTCCCCCGCTCATCTCCAGGAAATGTCCCCTGCCATTCTCAAATATCTCCGATACAATCTTATCTTTATTATTAATCCTTCCGACAGTGGTAATAGCATAAGTTCCATGGTGGGAACGAATGATCAGCGGCTGGGGCTCATAATCTGAAATACAACCAATTCCCAACGTGCCGTTCATCTTGTTTACATCCTTGTCAAACTTGGTACGAAACGGCGTATTTTCAATATTGTGTATTGCGCGGTTGAAACCGTCCTCCCCATCGTATACCGCCATGCCTGCCCGTCTGGTTCCCAGATGCGAATGATAATCCGTTCCAAAAAATAAATCAAATATACAGTTCTCCTTTGATGCCACTCCAAAAAAACCACCCATTTTAGTCGATCCTCCTGTCTGAAGCGTTGTAATCTGTTTTTCTATCCGTGAATATCTCACAGCCGCACCGACCGCCCTCCTTGACACGGTAAAGCACCTTCTGCGCCTGCCTGTACAATTCCTTATAATTCCCGCCGGCTTCTCCCAGCGCAGCGCCGGCACTAAGTGTAACTTTGGGGAGTCCATCCCCATTATGCAGAAGCTTGTCGTTCACAATGACGATCCGGCGGCGTATTCCGCTCACCTGATCAGCTGAAATTCCCTCAATCCAGATACCGAAACTGTCCTCTCCCAGTCTCCCTATATAATCGCCTGCCCGAAAATTCTCCCGCAAAACGGCAAATACGGACTGTAGAACCTTGTCACCTGTCTCTGCCCCGAATTTCTCGTTGATCTCCCGCATGCAGTCCACGTCCACCAAAAGAAGACAGCCGTTTTCCTTTCCGCCCGTCAATGCACTTTCCACCATTTCCTGAAAGACGCTTTTACTCACCGCGCCCGTGAGCGCATCCCGCTTCCTGGGTTCAAAGCTTCTCCCTGCAGATCTGCCATAAGGCTTCTTTTTCGCTGGGATACGCCGCAGTATATTCAACAACGCCGTTCCTCCTTAGTCTCCCCTGTTACCATCTTACTGTATGTCAATGTGGTTTGCAAATATATTTTTACGCGATAAAAGGACGCATGTCTCAATTCCCGTCGTCCAAGGGAACTGATCAATGGCCACACACTTGTCTGCCACATATCCTCCCGCCAAAAAAATCTGCAGATCTCTCGCCAGACTGCTGACTTTACAAGAAATATAAAGAATATGGTCCACGCCATAAGCGATAATTTTCTGAAGCGCCTTTGGGTGCACTCCGTCCCGCGGCGGATCCAAAATAATTACATCCGGCTTCTCCTCGATCTCATCCAGCACCTTCCATACATCCCCCGCAACAAACTCGCAGTTATGTAAACCATTTAGTTCTGCATTCTTTCTCGCGGCCTCTACGGCCTCCTCCACAATCTCTACACCGATTACCTTCTTCGCCACAGGAGCTATCAGCTGAGCTATGGTACCCGTACCACTGTATAGATCGTAGACAACTTTATCCTTCTTTGTCTTTCCATCCTCCCCAGGCGCAGACGAAAGATACCCTCCAATATATTCTCTCGCTGTGCGATAGAGCACTTCCGCCCCCAGGCTGTTGGTTTGAAAAAAAGAGAATGGAGAAATCTTAAATTTTAATCCCAGCAGTTCCTCATAAAAAAAATCTTGTCCATAGAGAATTTTTGTCTCATCGCTTTGTACCACATCTGCAAGAGAATCGTTTTTCACATGCAAAATGCCTGCAATCCGGCCATTCAGAGACAATTCTGACAGTTTTTTGCAAAAACCTTCCAAGATCTCCTGCTCACCTTCTCCACCGCTCTCCACCGACAATTCCGCCGTCTGGGTCGTTGTCACCAGCGCTATTAGAATTTCCCCTGTTTTTGCCGCCCTGCGCACAAGAAGATGCCGCAGATATCCGGTGTGGCGCAGTCTGTGATAAAATGAAATACCGGCTCCTTTTTCCTTCAGCACGGCAAAATAATCCCTGACACAGCGCAGGATCTTCCGATAATCCTCCTCCACAATCCGACAGTCCGTCACGGACACAATATCATAAAAGCTTCCTCTCTTGTGCATACCGAGGGAAAGCGGTCCATCCTTCACCTCATCCCCGAAGGTAAATTCCATTTTGTTGCGGTAACCAAAAATTGCGGGGCTGGCCTTGATTCCCTCGAATTGGCATCCTGTCTCCTGTGTGGAAAAGACAGGCATAAGCAGCCGCCGCACTTGTTCCTCTTTCACTTTCAAACTTTCCTCGTAGGGAAAAGACAGATACATACACCCTCCGCAGCATCCAAAATGTGGACAGGAACTTTCCACTTCCAAAGGTGAAGGAGTAAGTATCTCCAAAAGCCTTCCCTCATATCTTCCGCTGCGCGCTTTATTCACTATTGCCCTGATCCTCTGTCCCGGCAGGACATTTTTCACCGTGCAGACACCCTCCTTGCAGTTCACAATTCCTTTATTGGGAAAATCTGTCCGTTCTACAATCCCCTCTATAATCTGTCCCTTTTTCATCTCGGCCTCATTTCTTTCTCTTCATACCACAAACAGACCCAGAATGCCCTGCATCCTGGGTCTGCCAATCTGTAAAGTCTATTTTCACATGAAAGCTCTACACGTCTGTCTCTTCGTCCGCATCTTCATCTTCAAAAAAATCGTCATCAAAATCATCGTCAAAATCGTCCTCAAAGTCTTCCAGATAATCGGGGGTCAAGTACCGATACACAGCATAGGCGATGGCAGCAACCGCAGCAACCGCACCGATCACAGCAAATATCCACAAAAGCTTATTGCTCTCTTTCTCCTCTTCGTGCTTTCTGCCTAAAAGCTCATTCATTCTCGCATTATCCATGATCTCATCCAATTTATTCAAAATCTCTTTCTTGTTCATGCTGCAAGCCCTCTCTTTCCCATATAATTTTTCGCGCTCCACGCGCTCCTGTTCTTATAATATACCACGTCTTCTCAGATTTTACCACATCTGAATATCCTGTTTTATGAAAATTTTGTGACTTCTCAGCCCGGCTTCGCAGCTATGAGCGGAACTGACACTTGTATCTTATGCTTATACCTTTACCAACTTTGCAAAACCAGCGTACATGATTTTCTGCCCTGCCTCATCAAAAACCACCGTCACCTGACTATCCCTGGGACCCGGCTCGATTTTCAGGACGGTACCCTCCCCATACCGAACATGCCGCACCCGGTCGCCTGCCGCATAACCGATTCCTCCGGCTGCTCCAGGTTCTGCTGCCTTCTCTGCCCCCCCTGGGGCCGTATTTCCCAATGCAAAAGGACTTACCCCCACCGTGGCAGGCGCCTTTCCCACACCCCGCCTGATCGGGACCGCCACAGGTTTCTTCCTCGCCGTATAAGCGCTAGGCGACGATGCATATGGCTTTACCGGATCTATATAAGGTTTTGGGTCTGCATAAGCCTTTGCTGCCGCATAAGGTTTTGTCTGCATGCGGCTTCTCTCCAAAGACTCTTCATCATAAGTCTCTTGTTGCTTCGGCAGCCGTCTAACCGGTGTATTATCCATGAGCAAGGGTGGGATTTCCCGCACAAACCGGCTGACGGGATTGTACTGTGTCTCTCCCCGGACCATGCGCTGTTTCGCACAGGTAATCGTGAGTTCCTTCTTTGCCCTGGTGATGCCCACATAGGCCAGACGTCTCTCCTCCTCGATGTCCATGGGGTCGTCCGATGTGATACTCATGTAGCTTGGGAACATGCCGTCCTCCATACCTGCCAGATAGACATGCCCGAACTCGAGCCCCTTGGCGCTGTGCAAGGTCATAAGAAGTACACGATCGCCGTCACCGTCCACGCGGTCGATATCAGCCACCAAAGCCACTTCCTCCAAGAATTCACTTAAGTTGGGCTCGTCTTTTTCCTCCTCGTAAGCTACCACCTTATTGACAAGCTCCTCAATATTCTCAATGCGGTCGGCTGCATCCTCCTCGTCCGACTCCTCCAGCTCCCTCAGATATCCGGTAAGATCCAGCACATCCTTCACCAGCTCCTCCAGACTGTAAAATTCTGTCTTGCTCCGAAAACCCTGTATCAAGGTTACAAAAGGTTTCAGCTTGGAAGCACTCCTCCCAATGGATGTGATCTGATCCGCCTCCCGCAGAGCGTCATAAAAACTAATGCCTCTCTCGTCCGCATACTCCTGTACTCTTAGGATGGTAGCCGCACCGATCCCCCGCCTCGGCACATTTATAATGCGCTTCACCGCCACATCATCCCTGCCGTTATCGATGGTTTTCAGATAGGCCAGCACATCCTTAATCTCTCTTCTTGAATAAAAGTTTGTACCGCCAATCACGTCATAAGGAACACCCTCCATAATAAAACGCTCTTCCAAAAGGCGCGCCTGCGCATTGGTACGGTAAAGCACGGCGCAGTCTCCATAGGAAACCTTCCCCGCTTTTCTCTTTTTCGCCACGTCCTCCGCAATATACTCCGCCTCCTCAACAGCCGTATCAAACTGCCGAAAGCAAATGCGGTCTCCATCAGCCTTATCTGTCCAAAGCGCTTTGTCCTTTCGACCCACATTGTTTTTTATCACTGCGTTGGCCGCATCCAAAACCACTTGCGTGGAACGATAATTTTGTTCCAGCTTTACCACGAAGGCATCCGGATACACTTTTTCGAAATCCAGAATATTGCGGATATTGGCTCCCCTAAACTTATAGATAGACTGATCGTCATCCCCCACCACGCAAAGATTCCTGTGTCCCTGCGCCAGCAGCCTGATCAGCTCAAACTGAGCAGTGTTGGTATCCTGATACTCATCCACCATAATGTAACGGAATCGGTCCTGATAAGATGCAAGCACCTGGGCGTCCGCCTTGAAAAGCTCCACCGTCTTCATAATCAGATCATCGAAATCAAGTGCATTATTCTTTTTCAAAGTCGCCTGATATTCTCTGTAAGCCATGGCAATCTTACTGCCATTATAATCGAAACCATTTTGCCGCTCATACTCCTGCGGATCAATCAACTCATCCTTGGCTGAGGAGATGGCTCCTAAGATCGTCCGTTCCCTCAGCATCTTTGTATCGATCTGTAATCTCTTGCAGACCTCTTTCATAATTCCTTTCTGATCATCTGTATCATAGATCGTAAAGTGATTGTCATAACCCAGCCTGTCAATATATCTTCGCAAAATCCGTACACAAGTGGAATGAAATGTAGAAACCCAGACCTGCTCCGCACCAAAACCTACGATTTTGTCCACACGCTCCCTCATCTCCCCCGCCGCCTTGTTGGTAAAAGTGATGGCCAGAATATGATAGGGCGCCACACCCGCCTTATCCATCAGGTATGCCACCCTATGTGTCAAAACCCTTGTCTTCCCGGAACCGGCACCCGCAAGAATCAACACCGGTCCCTCCGTCTTCATGACAGCCTGCTTCTGCCTGTCATTTAATGTATCGTATATACTCATGTCAATCTAATTCCTTATCGTCATTTCAATCTTACATCCTGGAACTTCTTCTCACACTAATATAGCTGGCTTCCGCAGTTACCGCAAAATTTTGTCCCAGTGGTGGGTGTGCCGCAATTGGGACAGAACTTCGGTCCTGCGCCTGACTGCACCGCTGGCTGTCCCTGCGCGCCATTTGCCGCACCGCCCAAGTTCATCTGGTTCACCATCTGCTGTCCGATAGCCATCCCCATCTGCAGGCCCACCATATCAGAAGCCATTCCCGCGCCGCCTGTTCCCTTTCCCATAGCGTCCGCCGCTGCCATCTGCGTATACTTATTTATATCCCCTACCATGGACTGTGCCGCCGCCTTTTCCTGCATCTTCCGTATCTCTTCCGGGTAGGAAAAGCTCTCGATTGTAAAGCCGGAAATGCCGATGCCAAGGGTTTCCATATCCGCATCCAAATCGCTCTCAATCCCCTTCGCAATGCTCCTCGCATCCGCCTGAAGATTGAACATATCACGTCCCTCTTTGCTGATCCAGCTCATAAGAAGCTGGTCCAGACTCGCGATGATGCGCTCCTTCACATCTTCCACCGTGTAAGTCTGTCGAATACCCGCCAGCTTCTCAATTAATATATCGTGCCGTGTAACCCTGCAGTTGAACGTTCCAAAAGCGCGGATCGGCATACCTCCGGGCAAACCTGGGGCTTGAAGATTGATGGCGTTTTTTGTGCCCCATTTGACCAGAAGTTCCTTCGTATTAATGAAGAGCACTTCCGCTCTGAGCGGTGTATTAAAACCAAATTTAAAGCTTTTTAGAGTTGTGAGAAAAGGAATGATATCCGATTCAATATCATAATCACCGTCCTCTTCGAAAATACCCTCTACCCTGCCATTATATAAAAAGACAGCATCTTGTCCCGGGCGGATGATCAGCTTGGAGCCCTTCTTAATCTCCTGATTTTGAAACTTATAAAATAAAACGCCCCCTCCATTTTCATTCCACTCAATTACACTGGAAAATTGATTCTTTAAAAAACTCATTTCTCTTCCTCATTTCTGCACTGCTTTTTTATGTATAAGCAAATCTGTGTCAAGCAGTGCGCAGACACAACGCCTTTTCGTCTTTCCCATTCTGCTTCTGTATTAATTATCGTTTTGTTTCAACTGCTGCGCCTGAGCACTTAAATTTTCCACCAGTCTGTCGACCTGAGCAACAATCTTTGTATTATTCTCACTCACCGCAAAAGTTTCCTGGGAGTGAGCCGACACCTCCTGCATAATCGAGGAAATCGTCTGAATACTCTCCACAATCACAGCATTGGCATCCGTCAGCTGCGCCACCGCCTGCTCAAGCTTCCTGCTCTGCTCATCTACCTGCTCTGTCCCCACAGCGATCTTCTCAAAACTATCAGCTGCCTGAACCGCCGATTCATTCTGTCTCTTGCTGCTCTCCAAAAGCTCCGCCGCTGCACTGGCAACAACTTTCAGCTTCCCGGATACATTCTGAATCACATCTGTAATATTTACAGTTGCATCCTGCGTCTGATTTGCCAGACCAGAAATCTCTGAAGCCACCACCGCAAACCCTTTCCCTGCCTCGCCCGCGCGGGCTGCCTCAATACTTGCATTCAGGGCAAGCAGACTAGTCTGGCTGGCCACATTAGTAATCAGATCAATGATAGACAACATATTCGCGTTATACTCCTCAAGCGCTCCCATGTCCTCCACCACCTGTCTGCACGCATCCCCGGACTGCTTCATCTGTTTCATCAATCCCTCCAGATTTCCCCTGCCAAGGCTCACTCTTTCTCTTACATCTGTCATACTCTTGGCAGTGGCTTCCATCACCCCCGTCAATTCTTCAATATGATTCTGGATTTCCTCAGTCTTGCCCAGCTGATTCTGAATAGACTCCGCCGTCTCATTGGTACCTGTAGATACCTCCTGCATGGCGTTTCTCGTCTCCGACACTGCGCTGCCAAGCTCCCGCATCTGGTCCGCCACATCCATAATACCGCTGGACATCTGTCCTGATATCCGCATCACTCTCTCAAGCAGTTCGGAAACGTTATCCTTCTCTTTATCTAGCTCGGTAAGCTTTGCATGATTAATCTTTGCAAGCGTCTTTGTCGACAAGCAGAGAAAAACTGCCACCAGAATAAGAAGCGCTACGCGGATTTCATAGTTCGCCATATCTTCCACTTTAAGACCGCCTGTCACACCCTGCCAGCCCAAAAAAATCAGATTGACAACCAGCCCCATCCCGGATACCCATGCACAAAGCTTTACATCCGAGTAGAGAACCAGCACCAGACAAATCGGTATGATATAAGTAAAAGCAAGCAGACTGACCGTTGTAAACACAACGAACAAATAAAGAATACTGTAGGTAACACTGATCACATATTTGAGTTTTAAATCCGCAGGATCTCTCTTATACAATAAAAACTCTACAGCCAGCGGCAGCAGCGCAAGCAGGGAAAATACCAGATAATACCCTGGCGTCCTGCTCCCTTTGACCACCTCCAGAAGATATGCCAGCTCCAGCACAATCACAATAACCATGTGGCAAACAAACGCCGTCTTATTCATCGCTTTCGCACCGTCAAATGTATTCTCTTCCTTCATCTGTCGTACTCCTCCTGCATTGCGTTTATGATAGAGATAGTATACCACAACCAGCCCGGCCGCGACAATCTTTTTATCATGTAACTTTCCTACATCACCCCGATCACAATACCGGTAATGATGACCGCCGCACAGACCAGCTTATGTGCCGTATTCTTCTCTTTAAAAAGAAATTTCCCTGCTAAAATCGTCACCACACAGCCTGCCTGTTTCAGAAGCGTCATGACCGTAATACGGCTTCCCTCCATGCCATTTGCCACAAAAAGAGCTCTGTCAGCGACAACAATCAAAAAGCTCAGAAGCCAAATCCACTTATTGCAGACCGTCCGTCTCCAGTTCACAGGTGTCTTCGTTACCAGAATAAAGACAAGATAAAAAAGCGTCAGAAAAAGAAGATACCAGAACTGCAGCTGGGAACTTGTAATACTTTGCATCAAAAGCTTATCCAAAAGACCGGAAACTGCGTTTAGCAGGCAAGAGGCAAATGCCATCACCACATATTTGACTTCCACCGCTTCCCCAGATCCAACCGCCGCCTGCATGTTCTTCGGATGATATTTTAAAAGAAGCAGCCCTGCCGACACAAAAAGGAGGCCTGCCACCTGAAAAACTCCAAGTACCTCCTGCAGCACTATAACCCCCAGCATTGTCGCAAAAAGCACTCTTGATAGATCTAACACCCCGTAAAGACTAATCGGCATCCGTTTGATCGCGCGAAAGCTGAACATCCATGCCAAAAAAATGGCAAAGGACTTCATAGCAATGTAAAAATAGAAATGTGGTTCCACCCCCACAGACAGGCGTGCGGAGGGTAATACCATCACAAAAGACAAAAAAGTATACATAAACAATACCTCAATGGTAGAGTTTTCCTGCAAAGCCTTCTTTTTTACGATCTCCCGCACGCCCTTCAGAACACCATACAACAAAACCAGCCAAATCCACATTTCTTTTGTACCCCCTGTCTTTACTTCTTCTGCTTATGCGCATAAGCCGATCATGCTATGCTTATCCTGTTGTCATACCCAATCCGGCAGCGGAGAGGGGTGGAAAGATGGCGGATATTGTGATCCCTTTATTGGTCACTATCAGCCAATCCACCAATAAGGAGATGTACTTACATGATAACACATAAACAGCTCTCTTTGGCAGATATTTATACCGATTGCCAATATAAGATTGATAACGATAAATATGAGTTCCTTTCCACTTCCTACAATATTTCAAACAAACCGAACATATGTTAGATTACTTTTTCCTACCGCAAAACAAAAAAGCCTAAAAAACCTCATTTACAAGGATTTTAGACTCTCTCTAAAGCAGGCGAGGGGAATCGAACC
>DLAA01000074.1:13126-21307 GCA_002493835.1 Lachnospiraceae bacterium UBA7060
ACTACGCCTGCAAACTTACGACTTTTATAGTATAACATCTTCTTGACCAAAAGAAAAGCTTTTTTTCAAAAATCCTTTTTTCACACCCTAGATCAATCTGCATAAAGTATAGTAAAACAACTTTTGTGGATTGCCAAAATACATTGGCAGTCCGAGGAGGATCATGAAAAAAACAGGCTGTTTCTTACTTACAATGCTTCTTCTTGCGTGTACCTTCTGGGGCTGTGGCAGCAACGCTGAAAAACCCGCCGCCGCATCCAAATCTGACAAGACACCCGTGGTATTAAACGAAGTCGCCCACTCTATCTTTTATGCTCCCATGTATGTAGCCATCGAAGAGGGCTATTTTGCGGATGAGGGGATCGATCTGACCCTAATCACCGGCTTTGGCGCCGACAAAACTATGACCGCGCTTTTGACCGGGGAAGCCGATATTGGTTTTATGGGCAGTGAGAGCACCATATACACCTACAAGCAGGGCGCTTCCGACTATGCGGTGAACTTCGCCCAGCTTACCCAGCGGGCCGGTAATTTTCTGGTATCCAGAGAGCCCATCGATAATTTCACTTGGGATATGCTGATCGGTAAAGAAGTGCTGGGCGGGCGGGCAGGCGGCATGCCAGAAATGGTATTCGAGTATATTTTAAAGAAAAACGACATTGACCCCGCAAATGATCTGTCTATAGACCAAAGTATCGACTTCGGTTCTACAGCGGCAGCATTTTCCGGCGGCCAGGGAGATTTTTCAGTTGAGTTCGAGCCCCATGCAACCTCCTTGGAGACAAAAGGCGACGGCTTCGTAGTTGCTTCATTGGGAGAAGATTCCGGCTATGTGCCCTACACTGCCTTCTCCGCCAGAAAAAGCTATATCGAAAAAAATGCCGCTGTGATACAATCCTTCACCCGGGCTCTGCAAAAGGGCATGGATTATGTACAGACACATTCTCCGGCAGAGATCGCAAAAGTGATCAAACCCCAGTTTGAGGAAACCGATGTTTCCACTATTGAAACCATCGTAAAAAGGTATGCCGACCAAGATACCTGGAAAGCCGATCTGATCTTCTCGGAAGACAGCTTCACTCTTTTAGAAAACATCTTGGAAGAAGCAGGTGAACTGGACGGCCGAGTGCCTTACGACGATCTGGTAAATACCTCTTTCGCCAAGGAAGTTGTGAACCAAAACTAAGAAAGTCGAAACGCCCGGACACTTCGCCGGGCGTTCATTGTATTTATCAAACAAAATATTTCCGTAGAGCGTTAGGATTCCCCCAGCAATTCCTTCAGAGCGTCCACCACAAACCGGTACTGGGTAAGCATCTCCTCCACACCAACCTCCATCACCGCAAAATTTTCCTCCTTCACCGCCGACTCCTGTTCCGCAGCTAGCTGTGACAAATATGTGGCGCCTATGGACTTCATCGCATTTTTTAGACCATGCACCTCGATGCGGTAACGTTCATAATCCTTCTGTTCGTAAACGCTGCGGATGAGAGGAATTTTCTGGCTTCCCTCCTCCATGGCCGCCCAGAGCACTTCCATGTAGATCTCCTCATCACCTCCGCACAGCTTAATTCCCAGTTCCACATCAAATCCCTTGACCGTCAAGTCCTCCAATGTTCGAATTGCTCCCATTTATTCTTCCTCCTGACCTTTTCCCTTTTTTCTTCCCACTTCATCGCGCCTATCCGTAAAACCGTCAATCATCTTTTCAATCAACAGCTTCTTGACATACACATCAAAGCTTAACATACAGACAAAAGAAAAAATTTTCAAAAATTTTCGGTCCTTCTCGGGCGCATCCTCAAAGGTATTCTGAGCAATCCGAAACTTTTCCTCCACATCTGCCTTTAAATTATCCTTCTGTCTGCGCTCCAGCCCGAAAACCTCCTCATAGACGCGGGCAAGGTCATAAGCTTCCCCATTTTGAAAATAGCAGTCTGTAATCGGCTCCAAAAGCTCCTGAATATCGCTGATTGACAGTATCCCTTTGTAATAATAGATAAAGATCAGAAGAAGCACATGATCTTTTGAATATTTTTTTTTGAGGGGAGGCGGAATTAAGTCGTTCTTTGCATAATTGTTAATCATAGTCTTCGTTAGAATCTTGTCCTCCCCAGGGTTTCTGGTAGTATTTTTCAGATGTGATTCCATAAATGTCGTCACCTGATCCACGTAAAGATCAATATCCGGAATATCTTCCGCCCTAATATACTCTATCCTGTCCAGACTCCCTTTAATGCTATTTAGCAAATCCTCAATGTCAATCGTCATTTTTTCTCCATATCCAAGCAGTTTACTGCGGCGACACATACCCGTATTATCAGGTCTTCTGAAAGAACACCCTAATCCCCGGCAGCGCGCAAGGTATACTTGAGACTCCGGCTCATAATTCCGCCGCTTCTATTTCTTTCTTTAATTATATATTTTTCGTCTCCGCATGACAAGTATTTTATCGTCTTTCATCACACTGCTTTACATTTTGTTAAGGTCAAGCAGGCATGCCTTGTAAGGGGTATATCTACTTGACCTTTGTCAACAAATATATCATCTGCAAGCATCCCAATAGTTTACAAAAAAGCACGACTGTGATATATTCATACATACCATTAAAGTTTTAACGCGCGAAAGCCGCACAGTCTTTTCAGATCGGGGGAAGCAATGAATAAAAAAATTAAAACTGACGCTGTTGACCATCTGTTTCAGGCTGTCCTCTGCCTGAAAACTCAGGATGAATGCTACAGTTTCTTCGAAGATTTATGCACCGTCAACGAGCTTCTGTCGCTATCCCAGCGCTTCGAGGTAGCTTCCATGCTCAAGCAGCACAAGACCTATCTTGAAATTGCTGAAAAAACAGGGGCATCGACAGCTACCATCAGCAGGGTCAATCGATCTTTAAATTATGGAAACGACGGTTATGAATTAATTTTCAATCGATTGGAGCCATAAAAGAAAGTCCTTTCACACTTTTGCAGAACCAAAAACACAATTTCTAATGTCGTTAACTATAGAAATAGCAACCACTTATAAAAGTGAGGGAGAACAAAATGTATACCTGTTGTCTTCATATCTATCTCGCCGGGCATCCCAGCCACGCCTTAGACGTGATCCAAAGGATGCCCTCATTGGAACATTTTACCCATATTTTTTTTGAGAGTGAAGATCCTGAGCCCGCTTCCGCAGCGAAGGCGGATGTCATTATAGCTGATCTTTCAAATATGGATCTTATTTTTGCGCTGCCAATTCTTCTGCAAAACCGCAGTTCCAATGCGCAGATTCTTTTGCTTGCAAATAAAAAGCAGGTGCAATCCCTCTGCGCCTCTCCACATCTTACAGATATTACAGATATCTGGACTACTCCCATATCAGATGAAGAAGTTCGGTTCCGCTTTCTGCGCTGGCAGCAAACCTGCAAGATGAGCCGAGACTTCTGGCAGACAAGCCAGTATCTTGAGACAACAATAAACCATATTCCGAATCTGATCTGGTATAAGGACAAAAACGGCGTCCACGAAAAAGTAAATGACAGTTTCTGTAAAGTAGTCAACAAAGCCAAAGAGCAGGTGGAGGGAAAGCGGCACGCCTACATATGGGATGTGGAGGATGATGATCCCGCCTGTATCGAATCAGAACATCAGGTTATGAGTAAAAAAATAACCAGTGTAACAGAGGAGACCATAAAAACCGGAGACGGCCTTAGAACTCTGATGTGTTACAAGTCTCCTCTTTATAATTTGGATAACAGCGTCATGGGCACTGTGGGAGTAGCAATTGATGTAACGAAAGAACGGGCTTATGAACAGGAGATCATCCACAAAAACAGAACACTGGAAACCATCCTCGCCACAATAGACTGCGGTGTTATGAACCACACTCTAAGTGATTCACGTATTCTGAATATAAACAGAGCTGCCCTCAAAATACTGGGATACGAAACACTGGAAGAATTGACAGCAGACGGTTTTGATCTGGTAGCCGCCTCTGTTGTGGAGAAAGAATATCTGCGCAGCAATATTCGAACATTAAAAAAAGCAGGGGATACCGTCAATGTAGAATACCGCGTCCGGCACAAAGATGGAGAAATTCTCCATGTCATGGGCGCTATTAAACTCTATGAAGAAAACGGGGAACTCTTCTGCCAACGTTATCTGATTGACTGCACAGAGAAGAAACTCCAGGAAAAGAAAATCGAACGAAAGCAAATGGAATTGGTGCAGGCGTTGAGCATGGACTTCAATCTGGTCTGTTTCGTAGACCCGGAAACAGGTCAGGCAACCCCGATCCGCGCCGACGGCCATGGTGCCAACCGCATTTTCGACGGTATGGTTCCCCTGAAAGAAAGTATGGAATCATACATACAAAACAACGTATACGAAGATGACAAGGCAATATTACAAAAGGCAGTTTCTTTGGACAATCTACAGGCAGAACTGGCAAATAAAAAAGTATATACAATAAATTATCGTAAAGAAAAAAACGGGGAAATTATCTATTTCCAAATGAAAGCTGTAAGTGTCGGAACAGAGGACGGCAGCCTGGGTATCGTCCTTGGTTTTCGAAGTGTGGATGCAGAAATACGCAGGGAAATGGAACAAAATACACTGCTTGAAGCCGCTCTCTCTCAAGCCAACAGAGCCAGCAAAGCTAAAAGCGTATTTCTGTCAAACATGTCCCACGATATCCGTACTCCGATGAATGCCATCGTCGGCTTCACAAATCTGGCAATCATGCACATTGACCAGCCGGAACAAGTTGCTGAATACTTGAAAAAAATTCAGACTTCAGGCAACCATCTGCTGAGCCTGATTAATGATATATTAGATATGAGCCGAATTGAGAGCGGCAAAATCCATCTGGATGAAACGCTGTGCAGCCTTCCTGATATTTTATACGGTCTGCGCAATATTTTGCAGGCAGATATCCACGCCAAACAACTGGAACTGCAGATTGACACGGTGGATGTAATTGACGAAGAAATCTACTGTGACAAGCTCCGGCTGAATCAAGTGCTTTTAAATCTGCTCGGCAATGCCGTAAAATATACGCGCGCCGGTGGAAATGTCAGTATGAGGATCATAGAAAAACCTGGAGCTCCCACTGGTTATGCCAATTACGAATTCTCTATCAAAGATAATGGCATCGGCATGAGCCCAGAATTTGTTGAGCATATCTTCGAGCCCTTTGAGCGGGAACGCAACAGTACCATCAGTAAAATCCAGGGAACCGGCCTTGGCATGGCCATCACAAAAAATATTGTAGATATGATGAACGGCTCAATTTCAGTAACAAGCGAACCAGGTGTTGGAAGCGAATTTACAGTGTCCTTTACCTTCCGTCTGCACGCTGAAAAGAAAGAAGTATGTATCATACCAGAATTTAAGAACTGTAAAGCTCTTGTGGTAGATGACGATTTCAATACCTGTGACAGTGTTTCTTATATGCTGGGGCAGCTTGGCCTGCAGGCCGAGTGGACTCTGTCCGGCAAAGAAGCTGTACTGCGAAGCCGCCAGGCTGTCATGCGAGGCACAGATTATGCGTTGTACATTGTCGACTGGCTGCTCCCGGACATGAACGGCGTCGAGGTAACGAGGCGAATCCGAAAGGAAACCGGAGACAATGTACCTGTCATTATTCTGACTGCTTACGACTGGGCCGATATTGAAACAGAGGCAAAAGAGGCCGGTGTCACAGCCTTCTGTGGTAAGCCCTTGTTCTTGTCAGAACTCAGTTCCTGTCTCCAGTCTGTGCTTCAGCCGGAGAAAGAAGAAAAAGAAAGCGTTCAGGAAAAGGCAGCCCCCCGCCATACCGGCAGGCTTCTGCTCGCAGAAGATGTGGAAATGAACCAGGAAATTGCGGTTGCAATTCTTGAAAATGCCGGCTTTCAAGTGGATGTTGCGGAAAACGGCCAGATTGCCGTCGATATGCTTGAAAAGTCGGAACCGGGCTTCTATCAGGCAGTACTGATGGACGTGCAAATGCCTGTAATGGATGGATATGAAGCAACAAAAAAAATACGTCATCTGGATAACCACCAACTGTCCTCTATCCCTATCATAGCCATGACAGCCAACGCTTTTACAGAAGACCGTGACGCTGCCCTCAGAAGCGGTATGAACGGACATATAGCTAAACCTATCAATATACAGGTGCTGTTTGATACCCTTGACAGCATACTATAAATGTTTTGCTAATTCGTAAAACAATACTTTACATTTTATAAAATTTGTGCTATTCTATGGGTGTTGTCATATCAACGTAACTTTTTTATTATTTTTGGAGGTATTATTATGAACAGAGGTACAGTAAAGTGGTTTAACAACCAAAAGGGCTATGGTTTCATCTCTGACGAGCAGGGAAACGACGTATTCGTTCACTACTCCGGGCTCAACATGGAAGGTTTCAAGTCCCTCGATGAGGGTGCTGAGGTTGAGTATGAAGTAGTAAATGGCGAGAAGGGACCTCAGGCCGTAAACGTAACAAAGTTATAAGAGCTTTTGCCTCTTATAACATCGATAATCAGTACCACGATGTGCCTGTTCTTAAATATAATGTTCTTAATAAAAATAAGGATTTCTATTTAGAATCAGCTATTGTTGTAACGGATTAGAGAAGAAAAAAACCTGTCTATATGACAGGTTTTTTTCTTATGTTCGCTCCATATATGACAGCACATCCGAAAAACTCATATTTCCGCCAAAAAGATCAAGTGCGCTTCCGATAGTCACATCTACATTTCCCCCGCCCAATTTTTTTAGCAGATCCAAATCTTCGAAGCTGTGCACGCCGCCTGCATAGGTAACGGGTATTTTCCCCCAGCCGCCCAAAAGTTTTGCCACAGGCTCCTCTATACCGGCACTCTTTCCCTCCACATCCACTGCATGAATTAAAAATTCATCACAATAACTGGAAAGTTCTTCCAATGTCTGCTCTGTGAGTTCCAGCGAGGTATATTTCTGCCATCTATCGGTCACAATATAGTAGCGGCCATCTTTGCTTCTCACACTTAGATCCAATACCAAATGGTCCTTTCCAACCTTTTTTAAAAGAGTTTTCAGCCTGTCATACTGTATCTGTCCATCTGAAAAAACATAGGAAGTAACAATCACATGGCTCGCCCCGGCCTCAAGAAAGACAGAGGCATTTTCCGGCGTAATACCGCCGCCCGCCTGAAGTCCTCCCGGATAGGCTGAAAGAGCCGCAAGTGCTTGTCTTTTTGTTTCCTTATAATAAGGCGATGAAACAGGATTTAATAAAATGACATGTCCTCCTTTTATCTGGCGCTCCCTGTAAAGCCTGGCAAAAAATGCAGCATCCTGACGAGAAACAAAATTTTCCCTCGCCACGTCTCCCGCGTCCTGAAGGCTGCCTCCCACGATCTGCTTGACGGCGCCATTATGAATGTCAATACAAGGTCGAAATCTCATACTCATTCTTCCTCCATTCGTTTGAAACCATTTATCGCATGGATATTGTATAAATGAAGCAAAGCTCAATCGCTGTATAATTTTGATATCTAACAGACATAATAACACAAGAACAGGAAGTTTTCCAAACATTCTGTTTCAATCTTTAATTACAAAGTTTCAGAATTAGAAACGCACAATCGAGCAAAGGAGTGAAATCATGAAAAGAATAAAAAAATTACTTTTTGTCTCTCTCATGGTGTTCAGCATGGCGGCATTTACCGCCTGTGGCAACAGAAACGCCGCAGATGACGGCACAAACGGCCAGACAACCCAGGACGGAACGGGCACTGCCGGAACAGATACAGGCACCGGTACTGGTACTGGTACCGGTGCAGATACAGGCACGGGCGTTGGCCAGACAGGTACAAATGACACGAACACGGCGACCGGCACAGGCGACACAAACGCGGCGGCCGGCACAGGCAGCACAAACGGCACCGGTATGGGCGACACAAATACGATGGATGATGGCGACGTCATAAACGATGCCACAGCAGGCACAGGCACTACAGACGGTGCCGGCGGCGTCATCGACGACGCGGGTAATGCCATCGGCAATGCGGTGGGCGACGCGGGTAATGCAGCCTCCGACATCATAGACGATGCTGCTACAGGTGTGGAAAATATGGTGGATGACGTGACCGGAAGCGGCACTTCCTCCACAGCACGCTGACGTCTGCGGACGAAATCGAGTAGGGGCTGTGAAAAAATAGGAGTT
>DLAA01000110.1 GCA_002493835.1 Lachnospiraceae bacterium UBA7060
TGATGCAGGATGCAGCACTTACATACTGATTATGAACGGGGCTTGTCCCGCTGTTTGTCAAGGTGCTGGGGTCATGCGTCAGGGAGCAAACTGGATCAGGATGCTGTTGAGCGTGTCGAGGTCATCACCCGCAAGCTGTTCCCTGAGTTTTCTGAGAAGCTCCATTTGTGGGTGGGTAAGCGTTTTTCGGACTGTGCTTCGATAGCCGAGCACAAACCAATCAGCCACTTTGACACACCCATGACGGCCTCCATGGACAGTTTCAACAGGGTAGGAGCACATGAGGACCGCAACATCACGGCGAATTGTCATCTTAGAGACATTAAACTCGCGGGCCAGATTGTCATATGTATCGTGCCGTCTACGGCTCAATATCTCTAACAATTCCTGACGTCGTTCAGTTGGGGTCATGTGTTCCACCCCCTTCCGTTGCTCTCTGAGGGTGATAATAAACCTTCGTGTGTTCGCCTGAAGAACACTCGAAAAAAGTTTTTGTGATATTTTTCCGTTTATAGTGGCGATTCATTGCAATACCTCCGAAAATCTGAAAGTGAATAAGATCAGCTCCAGATTTCCGGGGCGGGGCACGGGCAGAATACCATTTCCCGACAGAAATATAAAAAAATTCGCCTGATTTACCGGATTCGGACAGGAAGCAGCGTTTTTTGCAAAACCAGCCACTTTTATGCGACAGCTTTCTACAAAATCCTCTATCAAACGATGGGGAATTTTGTAGGAAGCTGTCGATTGAAAAAAGAGGCGCAAGCAACCGCATGGCCGCTTGCGCCTCTCTGAAAATAAGTATGGGTGGTCCCTGGTTACACCACCATTTTGCGGCCTTAGTCCGCATGGTAAAGCCTCTCTATAATGTTTCCCTCCCGCCGCACGGCTCAATAAAAAAATAAGGCGTCAAGGGATAGCTCCCTTGACGCCTTATCAGAATGAAACCTAACGATACAAAAACGAATTGGAGATTTTAGTTGCCTATTATATAATTTTTGAGGATTTCCGCTACTTCTACACGAGTTATATTTTTGTGCGCATTTAATGTACCATTGGTAAAACGGAGAAACCCTTCCCCAGCAGCCCAATCCACAGCACTTGAAGCGTATTGGCTGATTTCTTCCTGATCGGTAAATGCGATATACGAAAAACGGTTATCAGGTGACCCAGCATACCTCCATAGAATGGTAATAAATTGTTCCATTGTAATAAGAGTACTTGGCTGGAATGTATTATCATCGTAGCCTTCAATGAGACCGACATCAGCTGCCCAGTTCACGGCAGTAGCGTACCACGCTGTATATGGCACATCAATAAAGCTATAGTTAGTTGTGGCCGATGGACACCCCTCCAGTATGAAAAAGAGCGCAGCCGCTTCAGCGCGGGTTAAAGTGCCATCAGGCATAAATCTATCGTCATAACCGCTCATCAATTCGCCAGAAATAACGAAGTCGACGGCTTCATGATACCATTCATCTGGGTCCAAATCTGAGAAGCTGCGAGTAGGGCATCCCAAACCATAATCGCACACAGCTTCGGGCACAACAGGTTCTGGAGGTATCGTCGGATCAAATTCGGGTTCGGCCTTGTTCAGATACACAGTTACGTCACAGCCTGGCATGACAAAGGTAAAAATTCCCCAATCCTCACGCTCATACGGCAATTCATTGCCGTTCCTGTCAATAAGGGTCAAGTCAAATCCATAGTTGAGTGCTTCGCTGTGAATATGAAGTTCCACTTCATCGCCAGAGTAAGCACAAGAGGGACTTATGCTGGTATCACTAAATTCCGGGTCTGCGTCAAGAACAATGCTAGACAATACCAACGGTGTATCTTCTGGATTTCTGCCTTGGGTATCCGATTTCTCTGGCTGTGTTTCTGCTGGCACTAAAAACAGCTTGACTTTTGTTTTTGTGAGCGCAGTTTCGCCACCAGAAGGCACCTGTTTTTCCACTACATAGTTGCTCCAATTCTCCGACTCTCCTTCGCAGACCACCTTTTCCAAGAAGTCAGCCTTTTGAAGGTACTCCACGGCATCCACATACAGCATTCCTTCTATGGAAGGCACTTCCTCTGGGATCATACCCCTAAAAATAAAAATCTGCTTTATGATAAATAGCGAAAGAAGGAGCATCACAATTAGTATGCAGCTTATGAAAACTCCGCTTACCCGCTTCTTCGTTTGTTTGCGGCCCTCCCGAGAACTGGTTTCTTTTCTCAAAGGAAAAAACTTCATGATAAATGGCAAAATGATTGCACAAAGAGCCGAAAAATCACCGAATTGCATTGATATTTTATATAAATTTAGCACCAGTCTCCACACACCTCCGTTCCGTTTCTCATTCACCCAAGCATAAAGATACTTTATTTCTCTGCCAACTCTCTGCGGTACTCCTGTGCCAGCATCCCGTGAACCACCCGGGATTGCTAGTGCAGATGGAAAGGCTTAAAATGCAGTCACTGGCCTTTAGAATCAGGCTGGTGTCGATCAAAGAGGTTTCAACGCAGTATTGGAGAAATTCTTCCCGTATCTGTTGCTTCTCGCATTCGAACTTGACCGTCTGCAAATCAACTTAAATCTACACTTTCACTCTTAATCAATAACAAACTCTATTGTATCACTGACCATCTGTCCGCTAATGTCCTGATATAGTTCATATGTATATCTCCCGGCAGAGAAGTCTTTTGGAAACTCCACAGCGAATTTTCCATCTGGATATGACCAAAAGCTAGGCCAATTCCCTTCGTGACCAATTTCAATTCCATTTTCATCATAGATTTTACCGCCATGATACCAATTGGCACGTTCCTCGTCTGTCAGTGGCCTGGAATATGAAAATGTACCGGAAAGACCTCTTTCAAAATCTATCAATATGGTTGCATTTGGATTTTGCGGATCGGGGTATTCATAATGATAACTGTCAGTTTTTTCAACAAAATCAATAGAAAGCAAAAGACGTTCCCCATTTGAGGGCACACTTGGCAGATCTGGCATATTCGGTTTAGAGTTGCCGCTCGTCCCAACCCGGAGGATAATATTAGACCCAACTTGTACTGCGGTGTTTCCAGCCGGTTCTTGTTGCAAGACAATCTGTTCTGCCGAAATCACTTGACCATCTATGCTCACTGGGCGCTCAACCAATCCAAAAACCCGAATTATTGTTTGGGCACTGCCATATGGAAGCTGCTCTACATTGGGGACATTAACAAACTGAAATTCCTGGTCATAGACGATGGCGTGATAATTCCACAGCAGTAAGATGGAACCTATAGAAATCACAGTGCAAAAAATGATAACAGGAATTTTAACCGTATCCGTTTTCTTTTTACCCAGAAGGCTGATGATGATCCCCAAAATGGCGAGAACCACACCTACGATACCCATGATAAGGCTGGTTTCCTGTGCCAAGGTATAACGTTCAAGCAAATTGAATTGTTCCATTTTATATCCTCCCGCCGGGAAGTATTGGTCTATGAATTCTTCTGCCCAAACTTTCTTCTTATCATTTCCTCGACTTCCTTTGGCTCATATCGGGATAAATCAAACATCGCATACATCCACCCTTGATTTTCCACTTCCGCAGAGATAATCATGGTCGACGAGACCTCGCATCCGGCCTCAAGCAAGGCCCGAATGAGCGACTGCCCCTCATTTTCTAATGTACCGGGCGAAATACCAAAATCATCTTCGTAAATAATGCCCTGCGTATTCCACTGATACACAAGTTTGGCAAAATAATCGTTAAACATTTTTCAAATATCCTTTCTATTTTTGTGAATCAGATTTTCCCCTTAAAATGCTTATTTATCAGTTTGCTAACCTCCATCGAGTTATATCGGCTGCTATCGAACAGCCCGTACATCCATCCCGCATTGGGAACTTCTGGGCCGACGTAATCTACGTCAACGCTGCCATCCGATGAAACCTCGCACCCGGCTTCCTGTAAAATTTGTTGAACCGCTTTCCTATATTCCTTATTCTCTATCATGACGGACGAAAAATGAAAGTCGCCTTCATAAATGATGCCTTTCTCATTCCATTGACGCACAAATTTATCCATTTGGCTCCCAATCAGTGCTTTGATGTGGTCATAAGGCGATTGCATACACATTTTGTAAAGTATCCTTTCTATTCTTCTTTAAGTTCCCTGCTGTATTCCTGTGCCAGTACCCCGTGAACCACCCAGCGATTGGCGTGGCCGTTGCCGGTACAGGTGGAGAGGGTCAAAATACGGTCATCGGCCTCCGGGGTCAGGCCGGTGTCGATCACAGAATTTTCAATGCAGTATTGGAGAAATTTTTCCTCTGAATGGGTTTCCTCTATATCCAGCCGAAAGACGATCCCCTTCACGCTGGCCTCCTGGGCGGAAAAAATATCATAGCGGTATATCGTATCATCCAAAACAATATACACATTAGGATGTTCTTGCCAATAGTCCAGCTTTTTGTAGTATTTTATGGTGCCAAACATGGTGTCGTTGCGCATACGGTGGGCGTAGGCAATGGTATGAAAGCCAGTCAGGTCGCGGTTGCTGGTAGCTTCCAGAAACACCGAACCACCAACAACAGATTCTCTTTTCCAACTGTGGGATAAGTAATATTGGTTGTTCTCCCCCTGCATGAGCGGATAGGACAGCGTTGTGCCCGGTATGGCGATCCAGCCCACTACATCCTCATTGACGGCCCGCAGAGCCTCCAAATCAATGTTAGCAAGGTCTAGGGCGTCCTCCGGCAGCGGTTCCGGCGGGAGTTCTGGTTCCTCTGGCTCTGCGGGGGAAACCGGCAGGGGAGAGGTTGACTGCCGGGGCGCTTCACTATTCTGCAAGCCAGTGATTTGAGCGGCTTCATCGCTGTCTGCGACGATTTTTTGGTACTGAATCTGTTGGCGGACCATCATAGCCGCGCTGATGAGGAATATTGCCGTCAAAAGGATTATCAAGAATACCCGTTTTTGTTTCTTTATCACAGCAATTTACCCATTGTTCCTTTCTCTATTGTCCAGCAATCCATAGCTAACCAATTTGTCATAATCTTGGACATATAGGTAATATCCACCAATGTTATGCTGCACATCATCAATCTGTACGCGGTATCCATCATGGCGGACCATGAAAGAGTTCAGCACACGATTTGGCCTTTCCATATACATGGTAAATTCCGGGTAAAAATATCCATTCAACTGTCTGTTAACACGAACAGAGATTGTATGTAGGAATGCTTCTAAATCAAAATCCTCAACGGCAATTCCGCTTTCAAGTGCCCGGTCATACAGTTCAAAAGTTGCCATCAGCATCTCCAGAGATGTGGGAGAGGGTACAGTCCTCTTTTGAATGGTTTTCAGATTCTCCGCTACGTTGCGCAAACCAAATTCATAGTATGCGGGATCGCTTACATATTTGGTAATTTCGTTCATGGCATAGGCTACCCAATGATCTTCATATTGCGTGTAGTCCTCTGCAATAAAATGTCCTACGGCTTTCTGTGCGGCATCCAGCCAATAGTCGTTTCCCGTCACGCCATAGAGGCGGCATAGGGCAAACGTAGCCTCGCCGTCATAAAAGACCACCCTGTTTTCCTCTTTGAGAGAAAAATCCCTGTTGAAAACATGGTAATAGCCGCCTGTTTCCTCATTCATCATGGATACAATGCCATGACCAAGCTTTTCACAGACATCAAGATAACTCTGATCTCTAAATACCTCCATGTATTCTGTCAGAGCCAGAATACAGATGCCGCAGCCGCCCAGTTTGATTTCGCCGCTTTCTTCCTCATAGATATACGCCGTATTTTCATCCTGATATACAACACAGTCCAGCATATAGTCAATCGCCCGCTGAATAGGCTCCCGTAGCGTTTCGTCCCCTGATACGCCATACTGACAGATCATTGCCCAGACTGTTCCCGCATGGCGCAGAATGTTATATCCACTGATCTCATTGTCAAAACGAGGCTTAATGCCGTATATGAAAGAGCCGTCTGGGTTGACCTGGTGGGCCAGGAAGTCCGCAGTATTATCCAGAAGCTGGTTGATGTAGTCACTGTCAATATGCTCAACAACTCTCCGGCCATACTCCACCCCGCTGTCATGGAGAGGCCAGACCACATTATTTTCATCACAGAACCACCCGAGGCATTGAAACAGGGCAAAGGCTTTGGGCAGTTCTTCAAGGCTTTCCCGTCCAGCCTTATTCAAATACCTATTGAGATATTTGAGGTTCAGTTCGCCGTGGTCATCTTCGTCATAGTCATATATCCGATTACTGTTCAATTCCGCTTCCAACAGAGAAGTTTGATACCTGGTATCAAAAGCAATCCCATAGCGGAAATATCCGCTGTACGATGCTTCCATCGCTTCACGCAGTTCTTCCATATCCACTACTTTGGACGTATACACAACATCAGCCTTTACCCACGCTGGATCATAATAGCTGTCTGTCAGGAAGTCTACGACCTTCGTATCAGCATCTTCCCAGGCAGAGCGCAGGTCCGGGCCGGTTCCACAAAAGACACTGGCCCGTTCTGTAGTGTCACAGATAGAGAGAAATACTGCGTTTCCGGCCTTACCGCCAGCGGGACTCTTTCCGATAACATCCTCTGTTTCTTTTGTCAGAGCACTGGCCTCCAAAAGGGCCAGCTTCTCTTTGTAAGCGGCCACATTGGGCGCACGCTTTTCGCTGAAATGGACGAACAGGCAAATCACCGCAATCAGAAACACCGCAATCACCAAACCAAGTGAAATTAGCAACGGCTTCTTTTGCGGAAGTACACCTTTTGTAACGGCTTTGCTTTTTTTCTTGCTCATGACTGTCCTCTCCATTTCAGAACATCCTTATTTAAGAAAGTGCGGCCCGGTTGCCCGGGCCGCACCGTGCGTAGGATTAGGGCATTGGGTTACTCAGCAGAACCCTCGCGCTTTTTGTTTTCCAGGGCCAGCCAAGCCAGCCCCGCGCCGGAAATTAAGGTGAGGACCCCCCAAATGTGGGAATTGTCCCCAGTCTTGGGCACGTCGGCCAGAGGCACATCCGGGTCATCAATCTCGGTCAGTTCCTCCTCGGGCAGATCGGACAGAGGAACGTCCTCATCCGGGATTTCGATCACATCTTCCTCGGGCAGATCGGGCAGATCGGCCAGAGGCACATCCGGGTCGTCGATTTCAACGGGAGCGGGGGCAGGCTCATCGCCGGTTCCGCCGCCAGTGCCGCCACCAGTCGGGGTGTCGTCATCGTCGTCGTCCGGGTTGACGGGC
>DLAA01000098.1 GCA_002493835.1 Lachnospiraceae bacterium UBA7060
TCAGAAAAAAAGGGCAGCTTGCTGGCATTTTTTCAGATTAAGGCTGCATAGGGCGAAGCCCGTGAGCGAGATGAAGCGAAGCTTGTACGCCGCTTCATGCAGGGGAATGGTGAGGAGAGAAATATGGCAAGTATTAATTTGACGAAAGTGATTGAGAAATTTAAGTGGGAGAACCTGACACCGGAGATCGATATTTCTAAGATCAAGGTGACGCAGCCGGACATTAACCGTCCGGCGCTGCAGCTGGCAGGATATCTGGAGCATTTTGAGACAACGCGTCTGCAGATTGTTGGGTTTGTGGAGTATTCCTATATGAATGGGCTTGATGAGGACAGGCAGCGGGAGATTTTTGAAAAAATCCTGAACAATCCTCTGCCCGGCATTATCTTTTGCCGGGAGCTGCATCCCAATGAAATATTCCGTGAGATTGCTGTTAAGCATGGGGTACCGCTTCTGATGAGCAAGAAGGCTACTTCGGCATGCATGGCGGAGGTGATCCGCTGGCTGAATGTAAAGCTTGCCCCCTGTATCTCTGTGCATGGCGTGTTGGTGGATGTCTATGGTGAGGGTGTTTTGATCACTGGCGAGAGCGGTATTGGTAAGTCTGAGGCGGCACTGGAACTGATCAAGCGAGGACACCGCCTGGTGACGGATGATGTGGTGGAGATCCGCCGGGTGAGCGAGGATACGCTGATCGGTTCTGCACCGGATATCACAAAGCATTTTATTGAGCTGCGAGGTATCGGCATTGTGGACGTGAAGGCGCTTTTCGGGGCATCCAGCGTCAGGGATACACAGAATATAGATTTGGTTATCCGTCTGGAAGATTGGGATAAGGACAAGGAGTACGACCGTCTCGGCTTGGAGGAAGAATATACGGAGTATCTCGGGAACCGGGTAGTCTGTCACAGTATTCCAATCAGACCGGGGCGTAATTTGGCAGTCATTTGTGAGTCGGCGGCAGTTAATCACCGTCAGAAGAAGATGGGCTACAACGCGGCACAAGAACTTTATAAGCGCGTGCAGCATTCACTTGCACATGGCAGAGATGAAGACGATGAGTAGCAGCATAGAGTAATTTTAAAGAGGTCCTGCTACCGGGCGATATGCCAAGGATTTTTATGATTTATGTGGGGAAATGTTTGAGGAACGGTATTTTTTGTGCAGGTTTGAGATGTTACGGAAGGAGAGGGGTCATATGGCAAATTATGTATTTGGAGTAGACGTAGGCGGTACAACTGTCAAAATGGGATTGTTTGATTTGGAAGGCAATGTTTTGGAAAAGTGGGAGATTCCTACGAGGACGGAAAATAGCGGGGAGAAAATTCTCCCTGATATTGCGGCAAGTATTCAAGAGAAGCTGAAGCAGAAGGCGATCGCGAGGGAGGAAGTAGCAGGTGTCGGTATCGGTGTACCAGGCCCTGTGGAGAAAAGCGGTATTGTGCATCGGGCTGTCAATTTGGGCTGGGCCGAATTAAATATGAAAGAAGAACTTTCCGCGCTCCTTGACGGAATGCGGGTGGAGGGCGGCAACGACGCCAATGTGGCAGCTCTCGGTGAGATGTGGAAAGGCGGCGGCCAGGGTCATAAGAATTTGGTGGCTGTCACTCTGGGAACAGGCGTAGGCGGCGGTATCATTATCAATGGCGAGATTATGACTGGAGCCACAGGCGCTGGCGGAGAGATCGGGCACATTCATGTGGAGGATAATGAGACGGAGGCCTGCGGCTGTGGAAACTTTGGCTGTCTGGAGGAGTATGCATCCGCTACGGGGATTACCAGACTGGCGAACCGCGCACTGAAAGCCAGCGATAAAGATAGTGTGCTGCGCAGAGGAGAAGTGTCTGCAAAGACTGTATTTGACGCTGTGAAGGCGGGAGACGAGTTAGCGATAGAGGTTGCAAAGCAGTTTGGGGAGTATCTGGGTAAAGGCCTGGGTGTGATCGCGGGCATCATCAACCCGGAGATTTTCGTGATTGGCGGCGGCGTGTCCAAGGCGGGGGAAATCCTTTTCGATTATATTAAACCTTCTTTTGAAAAGACAGCTTTTCAAGGCAGCAGGGATGCGATTTTTGCTCTGGCGACATTGGGGAATGATGCGGGTATCTATGGGGCGGCAAGGCTGCTTCTATAATTTTACGAATTGCTATAGAGTGTAAGGGATATATTATATAAAAAAGAAATGAGCGGGAGTAAATTTTGAGTGCATCGATGTATGAATATATCAGGACGATTGTACCGGAGAAAAGGCTTCTTTTTCATGAACCTATGAGCAGGCATACCACCTTCCGGGTGGGGGGCGAGGCGGAATGTATCGTCATTGTAGAAACCAAGGAAGAGCTGTCACAGATTATTTCTTATCTGGGGAAATTGGAGCAGGAGTATTTTGTCCTGGGAAACGGCAGCAATCTTCTGGTGGGAGATAAGGGTTACCGGGGTGTGATTATGAAACTGGGGCCCCGTTTGAGTTCGATTCGTGTGGATGGAAATCACATAGCGGTGGGGGCAGGCGCATTGCTCTCCCAGACCGCAGCTGCTGCCAGAGATAATGGTCTGAGCGGACTCGAGTTCGCGGCGGGCATCCCTGGCAGTATCGGCGGTGCTATTGTCATGAATGCCGGTGCTTATGGCGGAGAGATGAAACAGCTTGTGCAGATGGTTCGTGTGATGGATAAAGAAGGTGAGATTCTGACATTGGACAATGATACCATGGAGTTCGGTTACCGCACAAGCATCATTAGAGACAGGCCGTTTACTGTGCTGGGAGCGGTTCTCAAACTTACACCCGGTAATAAAGAGGAAATCAGCGCAAAGATGGAAGAGCTGATGAGACAGCGAAAAAGCAAGCAGCCTCTGGAATATCCGAGTGCCGGCAGTACTTTTAAGCGGCCGGAAGGGCATTATGCCGGGAAGCTGATTATGGATGCGGGGCTCAGGGGTTACCGGATTGGCGGCGCACAAGTATCCGAGAAACATTGTGGTTTTGTTGTCAATACAGGCGGCGCGACGGCGGCGGATATCCGGGAGGTAATCGAGGAGATCCGAGAACGGGTGCTTGACCGGTTCCATGTCCGGCTGGAGCCTGAGGTAATATTTTTGGGGGATTTCTGAAGAAGTATACAAAAGAGGGGCAGACGGATAACATGAGATTTGTGATTGTGACGGGGATGAGTGGTTCAGGAAAGCGGACTGCTATGAAAATGTTGGAAGATGTCGGTTTCTACTGTGTGGATAACCTGCCAGTGGTGCTGATTGAAAAGTTTGCAGAGCTGATTACGACGCCTGCCGGTGAGGTAAACAAGGCGGCCCTGGGAGTGGATGTGCGGGCGGATCAGTCTTTTGGAGAAGTACGCCGCATTCTTGACCAGCTAAAAGAAAACGGTTATCTTTTTGAGATTCTGTTTTTGGAGGCGAGCGATGATGTTCTCTTGAAACGATATAAGGAGACCAGAAGGCTGCATCCTCTTTCACCGGAGGGACGTGTAGAGGAAGGTATTCACAGGGAACGCGAGATTTTGAAAGAAATTCGAGAGAAGGCGGATTATATCATTGATACATCTCAGCTTTTGACGAGAGAACTTAAGGAAGAAATCGATGATATTTTTGTCAGAAATAAGGAGTATAATTCCCTCATTGTCACAATTCTTTCATTTGGATTTAAGAAAGGGATTCCGGCTGATGCAGATCTGGTTTTTGACGTGCGTTTTTTGCCAAATCCCTTTTATATTGACGAGCTAAAATATAAGACAGGTAATGATAAAGAAGTGCAGGACTATGTGATGGGGTTCCCGGAAGCAGGTATTTTTTTGCAAAAGCTCACGGATATGTTGGATTTTTTGATTCCTAATTATGTGAAGGAGGGTAAGCATCAGCTGGTGATCGGCATTGGCTGTACCGGGGGCAAGCACAGGAGTGTGACTCTTGCAAATGCGCTTTATGGTAAGATGAAGGACCACGGGACCTACGGGGTGAAGCTGTACCATAGAGATGAGAACAAATAGAGGATGAAATATGTCTTTTTCTGGAGCGGTAAAGGAGGAACTTGCAGCGCATATGAGTTCGGCCAGACATTGTCAGCTCGCGGAGCTTGCGGCACTCATGCTTTTTAATGGAGGTGTCTGTGATGGCGGAATGCATTTGTGCCTGGATACGGAAAATGAGGCAGTTGCGAGAAAATGCTTTACATTACTTAAAAAAACATTTAATATAGATACTGTTATACAGGGGAGAAAAAGACTGATCCCGGATGATGGAACAGAGCGCAGAGTGATACAAGCGTTATATTTTGCAGAGAAAGAGGATGGTAAGATAGAACTGACTAAAGTGGTCAATCCTATTTTGATCAGACATTCCTGCTGTGCAAGGGCTTGGCTGCGCGGCGCTTTTTTGAGCGTGGGTTCCATGAGCGACCCGAGGAAAGGTTACCACTTGGAGTTTGTCTGTGATGAGAAGGTACAGGCGGAGCAGCTTCAGGAGGTGCTCGCGGAGTTTCAGATTGAGGCCAGAATTATAGGTAGAAAGAAATACCAGGTGGTCTATCTGAAAGAGGGCGCGGGTATTGTGGATCTTTTGAACGTGATGGGTGCGCATGTATCTTTGATGGAACTGGAAAATATGAGGATCCTGAAAGAGATGCGGAATTCTATCAACAGAAGGGTAAACTGCGAGACGGCCAATATTTCTAAGACGGTGACGGCGGCGGGACGGCAGATCGAGGACATCCTTCTGATCAGAGAAAGGTATGGGTTTGAAAACTTACCGGACAATCTGCGGCAAATGGCAGAGGTTCGGCTGGAGTATCCGGATGCAGCGCTCAAGGAGCTGGGCGGGTATTTAGAACCGGTTGTGGGGAAATCAGGGGTGAATCACAGATTGCGCAGGCTGAGTGAAATTGCTGACAAAATCAGATCATAAAAGAGGAGGAAAATATTATGACTCAGAAGTCAATCCAGATTAAGCTGGAGTCGGGCTTGGAGGCAAGGCCGGTGGCGATGCTTGTACAGGTGGCGAGCCAGTTTGAGAGCACCGTATATCTTGGTTCTGACAACAAGAAGGTGAACGCGAAGAGTATCATGGGCATGATGAGCATGGGACTCGAGAGCGGTGCAGAGGTGATGGTGACGGCGGATGGCTCCGATGAGGAGAATGCTGTTGCAGAGATTGAAAAATTCCTGACCACCAAATAGGTAAAGGTGCGACAGGATTGACATTTGATAAGGCATAATGGTATTGGCTGTTCAGAATCCTGTGTGAGCAATTTACAAATGAGATTCTGAGCAGTTTTTTCATATCATAGGAGGAACTCTATGGTGAAACAGATGCTTTTTGTCTATAATCCCAGAGCGGGCAAGGCACAGATCAGGAGTAATCTTTTAGACATTATTGATACCTTTGTAAAGGCAGGCTATGAGGTGACAGCCTATCCCACCCAGGCGCCTGGTGATGCGGTGAAGGCTGTGCAGGAGAGGCGGGCAGGTTACGATATGGTGGTGTGCAGCGGCGGGGACGGGACTCTTGACGAAGTGGTGACAGGTATGATGAAGTCGGAGGAAAGGCTTCCCATAGGCTATGTTCCGGCGGGCAGCACCAACGATTTTGCCAACAGTCTGAGAATTCCGAAAAACATGCTGCAGGCTGCGGACGTGGTGGTAAACGGAAGGACTTTTGCCTGCGATGTGGGAAAGTTTAATCACAGTATATTTATTTATGTGGCAGCTTTCGGTATCTTTACAGACGTGTCCTATGGAACGCCTCAGGATACGAAGAATGTGCTGGGCCACGCGGCTTATCTGATTGAAGGGGTAAAGCGTCTGCCTTCCATACGCGCCTACCCGCTGAAAATTACCTGTAATGGTGAGGTGATAGAAGGTGAATTTCTCTACGGCATGGTCACCAATTCCCATTCAGTGGGGGGCTTCCGCGGAATCACGGGCCAGAATGTGGCGTTGGATGATGGGCTTTTCGAGGTGACGTTGATCCGCAGGCCCGTAAATCCGCTGGATATCAACAATATTATCCGCGCGCTCGTGGACAAGAGGGTCAAATCAGAGCATATTTATACTTTTACCACCGAAAAGCTGAAGGTGGAGTCTGAAGAGCCGGTGGCCTGGACGCTGGACGGGGAGTTTGGCGGGGAGCACTGTGCAGTGATGATTGAGAGCTGGCATCAGGCGCTTGAGATCCGGGTGCCGAAAATATCTTGACCGGATTTTTTGTGTTTACTATAATTATATTGAGGGTAAGCTATCCGAAAGGAGGGAAAGAAAAGGTTGTGACTCATGATAGTGCAGACGCTTCACGTTGACTTTCTGAGGACTGGCTGGTAAAATAAAGGTTAGATTCCAGAAGATGGAAAGTAATAAAAAATTAAAATAGAAAGGAAGAAAACAGTATGGCATTAGTAACAACAACCGAAATGTTTAAGAAGGCATATAACGGTGGTTATGCAGTCGGCGCTTTCAACGTAAACAACATGGAGATCGTTCAGGGTATCACAGAAGCAGCAGGTGAGCTGAACAGCCCTGTTATTCTGCAGGTTTCCAAGGGTGCGCGCGCTTACGCTAATCACACCTACCTGGTGAAGCTGGTTGAGGCGGCTGTGGCTGAGAATCCTCAGATCCCGATTGCTCTGCACTTGGATCACGGCGATACCTTTGAGCTTTGTAAGTCCTGTATTGACGGTGGTTTCACCTCCGTTATGATCGATGCTTCCTCCAAGTCCTTCGAGGACAACATTGCATTGACAAAACAGGTCGTTGAGTATGCTCATGACAAGGGTGTAGTGGTTGAGGCTGAGCTGGGCACTCTGGCAGGTGTTGAGGATGAGGTCGTTGTAGAGGCTGGTAAAGAGTCTTATACGCACCCAGAGGAGGTTGAGGAGTTCGTAGATAAGACAGGCTGTGACTCTTTGGCTATCGCTATCGGTACTTCCCACGGTGCATACAAATTCACGGCTGCCCAGTGCACAAGAAATGAGGAAGGGATTCTTGTTCCCCCTCCGCTTCGTTTCGATGTATTGGAGGAGTGCATTAAGAGACTGCCTGGATTCCCGATCGTGCTTCATGGTTCTTCTTCCGTACCGCAGGAGTTTGTTAAGATGGTAAACCAGTACGGCGGTAATATGCCTGATGCAGTGGGTATTCCGGAGGAGCAGCTTCGTAAGGCAGCAGAACTTGCTGTATGTAAGATCAATATTGATTCTGATATTCGTTTGGCGATGACAGGTAATATTCGTAAGTACTTTGCAGAGCATCCGGATCACTTTGATCCCAGACAGTATCTGAAGCCCGCTAGACAGGCTGTGAAGGATATGGTAGCGCACAAGATTAAAAATGTGCTCGGGTCTGACGGCAAGGCTTAATAGCAAAAGAAGAAAAGTCAATAGAAAAATGACATGGCCGAAATGGTCATGTCATTTTTTTTAACAACGAACTATAATAGAGTTAATTATTTGTGCTGCAGCTCTTTCAATTCTTTCGCATGTGTTTCCTCGATGTCCGGAAAAGCAGAGAGCATTGGTTTCACATTTTCTTTCTTAAGAACTCGCGCCACATAGTTTCTTGTAATATTCATAACGATTGGTGATAGGCTTAAGACGCCAATCAGGTTAGGAATTGCCATCAGACCATTGAAGGTGTCGGACAGATCCCATGCCAGTCCCAGGTTCATGGTAGCTCCCACATAGATCATAAGAACGAACACGACCTTGTAGACAATCATGGATTTGGTGCCAAAGAGATATTCCCAGGCCTTGGATCCGTAATGGCTCCAGCCAAGCACTGTAGAGAAGGCGAACAGCAGGATCGCAATGGCGATAAACATGGGACCAATGCTGCCAAATTTGGTGGCAAATGCCTCTCCTACCAGGGCAGAGCCTTCTGATGAGCTTAAGACTGCACCGGTTTCCAGATCAATGAGCCCCGAGGAGAGCACTGCAAAGGCGGTCAATGTGCACACAACCATGGTATCTGCAAACACTTCGAAAATCCCCCACATTCCCTGGCGGACAGGCTCTTTGACGTTTGAGCTTGAGTGTACCATAACGGAGGAACCAAGCCCCGCTTCGTTGGAGAAAACGCCGCGTTTCATACCCCAGGTGAGAGCCATTTTGACGCCGCTGCCAATAATACCGCCTCCCACGGCACGAAGCCCGAAAGCGCCTTTGAAGATGGCGGAGAATACCGCGCCGCACTGGTCTATATTTAAAAAGAAGAGTGCTAAGGCGCCGACAATATAGATGATAGCCATAAAGGGGACTAGTTTTTCTGTGACAGAGGCGATACGTTTTAAGCCGCCCACAATTACCAACGCAGCCAGAATCAGTAGAGCGATACCGGTCACATAGGCCGGAACGCCAAAAGCAGATTTCATGTTACCAGAGATGGAGTTGATCTGGCTCATGTTGCCGATTCCAAAGGATGCCAGTACACAAAAAATAGAAAACAGAACAGCCAGTACCGCGCCGATTTGTTTGAACCCCCTGTAGGAGCCAAGCCCATCCTTTAAATAGTACATGGCCCCTCCGCACCATTCGTCTCTCTCATTCTTTCGGCGGTAATAAATGCCTAAAACATTCTCGGAATAGTTGGTCATCATGCCAAAGAAGGCAACGATCCACATCCAGAAAATGGCACCGGGACCGCCTGAGATCAAAGCGCTTGCGACACCTACAATATTGCCTGTGCCGATAGTTGCCGCCAAGGCTGTGCACAGGGACTGGAACTGGGAGATGGACTGATCTTCCTTATCCGTGTGTTTTGTAATATGTTTGTCACTGAAAATACCACCGATGGTATTTTTAAACCAGTGTCCAATGTGGGACAGCTGGAAAAACTTGGTCAGTCCGGTCATCAATATGCCCGTGCCGACGAGCAGCACCAGCATGGGAATGCCCCAGACAAAGCCGTTGATGGCGCTGTTCACGTTTGTAATTACTTCTACCATAATACCTTCCTCCTCACTTCTTACACAGCCGCCTTCCATAGGCCGTCTTTTTTAACCTATTAAGGAAAAAAGGCGCAGACATCCGAAGTAAATGTCTACGTCGACGGTTATGGAAGCCTTTTCTTTTTGAATTGTGTTTACGGTATTCAAGTATACCATATGAACGCATGTATGGCAAGAAAATTGTATACATGGATAATACAAATAATGTCTGCATGTCTAAAACTGTAAAAAGCCCTAAAAAGGGAGGATGCCAAGTAAAGTCTCCCCTACTTGGCATTTATTATGAAAAAGTTTTTAATTAATCAGCTGCTTTTTGTCTGCTTCGCTGTGTTGTATCTTATGGTTTTAGTATACGTGGCAGAAATGTCTAAATAATGTTTCATAAATGAAGTTTTTTAAAATTAAATATGAACAAATTATGAACGACAGACGTGTCATTTACTGTAAAAGTCTAAACCTTCAATCAGGACTGCGCAGCAAACTGCATGTGTGTTTCATAAGACGAATCACATTCCAGCTTGTCCTCTCAAAGACTGCCTGTAGGAAACCGCCATCAATTTTGGAGTTTCCGCCTGATTTCGGAACCACGTTATTGGGATTTTCTTCTGTGTTTATAGCTTTCAAATCATCATTATGCATGACAAGGTGCTCTTGTATCCGATAGTCTGCATACTGCCGCAGATCCAAGCTTACTTCCATAGCTTCCTCCAGATCCTTGTTGACTGCGAAGACAACTAGTTCTTCTTTCTCTGGATTTTCTATAACGACGCAGTCGAGATAGGGGGCCTCGCCATACTGCTTTGCTTCATACACAGGAGATTTTACAATCGTGTTTAAAACAATTCCCTGTCCCAGAGTAGCAGCATGCATATAAGGATAGAAGATTGTCTGCCTCCATGCGCCAGTATCCGATGTCATAATTGGTGCAATTACATTTACAAGCTGGGCAAGGCAGCCGATCTTAACGCGGTCTGCATGGCGCAGGATCGTAATGAGCATGCTGCCCACTAATAGAGCGTCCTCAAAATTATAGATATCTTCCAGCTGATGAGGTTTCTGAATCCATTTTTCAAGATGCTTATCCGCCTCTTCGGAATGAAACCATACGTTCCACTCGTCCAGAGATATGTTAATATTTTTTTTGCCGTGGTGTTTGCCTTTGATGTAGTCACAGATAGATACAACTGTTGAAATAAACTGATCCAGATCTACACTGCTTGCAAGGAAATTGGCGGAATCATTATCTCTGTTTCCGTAGTACTGGTGCATGGAAATATAGTCAACTTTGTCGTAACACTCATCCAGTACAGTGGTTTCCCATTCACCGAAGGTGGGCATATGGGAATGGGAGCTGCCGCATGCAACCAGTTCGATATTTGGATCTAAAATTTTCAGTGCTTTAGCGGTTTCGTGGGCGATTCTGGCGTACTCCCCGGCAGTTTTTTGGCCGATCTGCCAGGGCCCGTCCATCTCATTGCCAAGGCACCACGTTTTTATGTTATGAGGCTGTTCATAACCATGGGAACGGCGCAGATCACTCATCAGAGTACCGCTCTTAAAGTTACAGTATTCCAGCAGATTTTTCGCTTCTTGAATTCCACGGGTGCCCAGATTGAATGCCATCATAATTTCACTGCCAGCTTTTTTCGACCATTCCACGAATTCATTCAGGCCAAACTGGTTAGACTCCACTACCTCCCAGGCAAGGTCCACTTGGCTGGGCCTTTGATCTTTGGGGCCGACACCGTCCTCCCAACGATAGCTGGAAACAAAATTGCCGCCTGGATAACGCACGATGGGCACGTTACATTCTTTTACCAACTCCAGTGTATCTTTGCGAAAACCCTGCTCGTCCGCGAAAGGGCTTTCCGGCTGGTAGATACCTTCATATACTGCTCTGCCCAGGTGTTCTATGAAAGAACCATAGACTCTTTTGTCAATTTCACTTACAATATACTCCTTGTCGATGATAACTTGAGATTTCTTCATACTTTTACTCCGTTCCTTTCCCACAGCATGTTTGGCGGCTGGGCGCTGTGATACCACCTGTATAAGAATAATTCCATTCTATCAGAAACCGCATAAAAAGCCTTGTCTTTTCTTGCGATATATTTGACATTTTTTGCGGAACCTGGATAGAATATAATCGTTTAAGGGGACAGGCGGCTTTGCAGGCAGAAAAAGGCGTGTGGGACAAATTTAACGGCATTTGAAACAGAATTAGCACAAAAGGGGGAGAGAAAATATGATACAATATATCGTGTATATTTTAACATAGGGGAAAGGAACCGGCAAAGACTGAGCGGATCTTACAAAGGAGAAATACTTATGCGGATAGCTATCTGTGACGACTGTGTGGAAGATGCCTTGTCCCTTAAAAAATATTTAGACGGACAGGAGGTTGTTATTTATACCGATGCGGAGAGTCTTTTGGCAGACGTAGAAAAGGAAAAGAAACAGTATGACCTGTACTTGTTGGATATTTTTATCGAGGAATCCATGAGTGGGATTGAGCTGGCGGAAAGACTGCGCAAAACGCAGGAAGAGACTGCCATCTGTTTTATTTCCACCAGCAATGAATTTTACAGGGAAGCGTACGATCTCTATGCTGTCCAGTACCTAATAAAGCCTGTACAAGAAGAAAGCATAAAGAAACTTTTGCACAAAATACAACAAACCATTGCCCGTGATAATGAGAGAAAACTGATTTACTCGTGGTGGGGAAAAAGCGGGACGATTCCCTACGGAAAAATTTGTTATATCAGCAGCAGCGGACATACGCTGTCCATTTACTGCACGGACGGGAAAATACAGGAAAGCAGAGGAAAGCTAAACGATCTGGAGCATCAGGTGTGCGGGGATATTTTTATGCGCTGCCATCAGAGCTTTATCGTCAATATGCGTCAGGTAGAAGGGTTATCGGGTATGGAGCTGACAGTTGCTGGGGAGCGGGTTCCGGTGTCAAGACGGTATTATGCAGAAGTAAAAAAGCGATATTGGGAGATTTTGTTTGAGGAGGTGGACTGGCAGGATGACAATACTTAGGGATTTATCCATGTTGTGGTCATTGTTTCATATATTGATCATTTTCATGTTGTTGTACCGTTCTCGCTATCCGCGGAAGAAGACCTTCCTGCTCACTGGGATTATTATGGGGCCGCTGGGGATTCTGACTGTGGCAGGGCTGGCGCATTATGGGGCAGAGCTTATGGGAAAAGTTTTTATTCTGACACTTACGCTGCCCAGTCTTTTGTTTTTCTGGTTCATGTCAAAGGATAAAAAGGAAAAATTTTTCTTTACGTTCTGTCTGGCGGATACGGTGGCGTTATGGATTGTTGCAGTGACGAATCTGGCGGATTTTTATCTCGGAGGACAGAAGTACATCCTGATGCTGGTTGGAAGGCTTGTATTATTCCCGCTGGCAGAATGGGCGGCATACCGGTATTTGAGAAGACCTTATATGGAATTACAGGAGTCGGCGGCAGGCGGCTGGGGCCTTTTTGCAGGGATGAGCGCGCTTTACTATGTTCTGCTTGTCATAAGCGCAAATTTTCCTGTGGTAATAACGAAGAGGCCGCAAGAGCTTCCGGTTTTTCTGATGATTTTGGCACTGATGCCTTTGACCTATGCCACGATCATCACAGCAATGTACAGGCAGCTTTTGCTGCTTAGGAAGCAGCAAAGCGAGCGGGTGATGCAGGAGCAGAAAAATGCGTTGGAAGCGCAGTTGGACAATCAGCAGAACATCGGAAAGCTGAGACATGAGATGAAAGATTATACGGCTGCGCTTTCCGACTTGTTAGCAGAGGGAAAAATGGATGAGGCGGCGGCATATCTGGCGCGCGTTGAGGAGAAAATGGAAACACTGCCAGGGCAATTCTGTGCGAATCCGTACATTAATGCCACGCTTGCATACTATTATCGGAAATTACAGGAGATTTCGGCGGCGTGCAGAATAGATATACAGGTGGGAGGGGAAACACTGCCTTATATGGAATTGTGCCGTATCCTGGCAAATGGGCTGGATAATGCGTGGGACGCTTCGAGGGCGCTTGATCAAAGGGAACGGGAAGTTTCTGTGCACATGCGGTATCACAAGGAATATCTGTTGATACGGATCAAAAATCGATGCCGGGACGATCTGAACATAGAAAAAGGAATGGATGTACCAACGGACAAAAAAGAACGAGGAGATGGTTTCGGACTTTCGGACATACAAGAGACCGCGCAGCAGCTTGGCGGGGATATGGTATGCTATACGGAAAACGGATACTTTATACTGGCTGTGATGCTGATCCCGACCGTTTCGCAGCAAGTGCGCAGTTCTGATTGGAGGTTTAGCCTTTTATAGTAAAAATTCAGAGGCAAAAGGAATGCTATTATGAAAAGACAAAAGACAAACAACAGCGTCTCAAAAAAAGGCTGGATGATTGACGCGGACGGTAATTTGGTGATTACTTCGGATGCGGGTATGTCGGATTGGAAAGATAATCGAAGCGCGTACAGGCAGCGTATCATAAGCGTGGAATTACACGACGGCGTGACGGTTATAGCAAGCGGTGCGTTTGAGAGATGCAGCCAGTTGAAAAGTATAGTGATACCGGATAGTGTGAAAAGGATAGAAGAGAGCGCATTTGAAAACTGCGGCCGCCTGACAGATCTCACGATACCGGAAAGTGTGAAAAGCATGGAGTGGGGCGTGTTTTACGGGTGCGGCAGTTTGAAGAAAGTAGAGATACCGGACGGGGTTGAAAGCATAGAAGACTTTGCATTTTGCGGGTGCGAAAGCATGACGGGTATAAAGCTGCCAGGAAGCGTGACCGGTATAGGAGTCAGTGCGTTTGAAAACTGCCAAAAGCTAACAGATCTCACGATACCGGAAAGCGTGAAAAGCATAGGGGCTTATGCCTTTTTTAACTGCACCAGCCTGACAGGCATAGAGATACCGGCGGGCGTGAGGAGGATCGAATGCGGGGCGTTTAAAAATTGTCTGAATCTGACAAGTATAGCAATATTGGGAAAGGAACTGCCACAGATGGGGAACGAGCCTTTTGAATCAGACGTTCTCCTCCGAAACAAGTTCATATAATTTTTCGCGTACATTTTTTGTTACTTTTTTAATATCCTCAGACGTTGATGCAATTTCGTGCGTTGAAGCAACCAGATTTTGGATCCGGCCATCTACATCTTCCACAATCTGAAGCAGTTTGCCGGTATTGTTATGCAGCGTGTCAATCGAAATCCCAATATCTGTCTTTGTCTGATCACTTTTGCTTACCGTATCTTTGGAGTCTTTGGCAAGCACGTTGATCTGCTCTGCCACCACGGCAAAGCTTTTGCCTGCTTCTCCGGCTCTTGCTGCTTCAATGGAAGCGTTCAATGCCAGAAGGTTTGTCTGGTTGGCGATAGATATGACGTCCGCATTATTGGTTTCCAGATCTCCCAAGTAATCGCGGATTCGTTCCAACGAGGTTTGAAGTTCGTATGCAAATGCTGACATTTTCGAGACTGCTTCGGAAATTTCATTGCTTTCCTGCGCATTGACATTACATCCGTTCGTCATGCCGCTTATATTAACGTCAAGATTTTCAAACTGCTCGTCGATTTCCTTTGACAGAAGTTCCTGTTGTTCTCTTTCGTGCGTACGCAGCGCGTTCATTTCCTGTGCCAGGCAGTTCGCCTGCGCTTGTTCTTCGACCGCAATATCCTTTACATAATGCACGCAGTTATCCTTGTAATTAAACCCGTTATAAATTGCAACCGCCATTTCCGTGCAGTTTTTATATCCACAGCCGCCGCAATTGATTCGCTGCTTTTCCGGAGTCTCTTTTTTCATCTCGGTAAAAATCTGCTCCAGCTCATTTCTGCTCGGAATCTTTTCTCTGCATTTATCGCTTTGGTCGGTATATGTGCGGATAAAATCGTCAAGGTTCAGGGAGGCAAACGCTTTGTTCAGGCGTTTCAGCCGCTGCTTTGGCGTAAGCCTCCTCGCCCATGCTGTCCTTTTGTCATTTTTCTTGCTTTTCTGCCTGATCAGTTCGATCGCATAGAACGCGTCTTCTGTTTTTGCCAGCTCCGCTTCAACCGCGGTTCCGTAAAGACAGCCCGCGCTGCAGTTTAACGCGTCAATGAATAAATATGGTGTATTCCCCTTTGCGATCCTTTCCTTATTTTCCCTCAGATAATTGTACATATGGCTTTCGCCCTCTACCTGGCGGATAAATACATCTTCCCCCAAAAGCCAGTACACATTTTCCTTCAGGCCGCCCGGCATTGGATAAATAGACCCAAGCCCGTATTCAATTTCATCACAGGCAGGAGTTCCCTTTATGCCATGAGTTCTCACATATTCCATCAAATGGGAAAATGTAACATTGTATTCCACATACCCTCCGGTATTCGGATCATCAATTTCATTTTTCTTTGCAATACATGGACTGATAAACGCCAGCTTATCTTTTAATCCCATGTATTTTTTTGCATAAATTGCGCTGCACATCATAGGGCTGTGAATCGGCATCAATCTAGGAAGAAGCTCCGGAAGATATTTTTCAATGTATCCTACAACTGCTGGGCAGGGCTGGGAAATACCGCCGGTAAAATGGTATTTCTGAATATAATTTATGTATGCCCATGTTGTAATGTCGGCTCCGTAAGATACGCTTAAAATGCGGTTTACGCCCAGCTTTTTTAACCCGCCGAGAACCGTTTCATATTCGTTGTAATAATTCGCCTTAAATGCAGGCGCTAAGATAATTGAAATCTTTTCGCCTTTCTTTAAATCTGCAAAAAAACGTTCGGTGTCATCTGTGTACCCTCTTGCATGGTGCTCACAAACATCAAAGCAGGCACCACATGCAACGCATTTATCCTCATCAACCTCTATTACATTTTCGCCATTTCTCTTCTTTGCGATATTGGCTCCCTTGCAGCTACATGCCCCTATGCATCGGTTACAGCCTACGCAGGCATCTGTCGTAAACACAAGTTGTCCCATATTCGTTTTCCTCCTTGCGGTACATAATTACCCATATACCTATATATCTTTTCGGGAATAAAATCCATCGAAATGGAACAGATCGCAATTTTTGAGGTATATATTGCAGTCGTTCTTTTGTGTGGCTGCGGTGCCGTAAAAAGTAATAGGTTACACAAGAAGCCGTATGGATAATTCGTAAATTTTGCTCTCGTTGGCTTTTAATACCTGGATGTCGCGTTTATGTGTAAAATCGTTGTCTTCATCGGCAAAGATGGCAGCACCGTTCCAAGGCTCAATGCACAGGAATGGCGCATTTGTGTTTGCGGGAGTCCAGAAGGCAACTGTGGAGAAGTCGGGATAGTCTACCTGAATACCTTTACCGGAAGCCGGATTAACAAGCTGTACGCTTCTTGATTTCATATGGGGAAATACCAGCGCATCCATATCAAAAAGGGAATAATCCAGTTTTATGGTGTCAGAATTGTCTAGATAACGTCTGGTGTCAGCCGGGTCAAACTGCAAGTTTTTAAGATCGTATACAGGGGAATCGCACGTTTCAGCATACGGGAATTTTAATATATAGTCAGAAAATTGCTCTCCTTCTTCCAAAGGACACATAAATCCGGGGTGTGTGCCAAAATGATAGTACATTTCTTCCTTATCTGTATTTGTTATCTGATAGGTGGCGCGAAGCGTGGGTCCGTCGAGGCGGTAAGTCTGACGAAAATGGAAATGGAAGGGATAGTGCTTCAATGTATCATTGTTGGCGTCGCAGAAAAAGGAAAGAGTATCATCCGACTCTTTCTCATAAGCCATCTCCATATCACGCAGAAAACCGTGCTTGGGAATTTCATATTCCTTGCTGTTTATTATGGTTTTTCCGTTCCGAACATTGCCAACGGAAGGAAAGAGAAGAGGGGCGGAAAAACTCCAGAATTTGGGATCGGAATTCCATATATATTCTTTTCCGGCATCGTTTCTGTAAGATTTCAGCTCACCTCCTTTCGTTTCCAGAGAGACGGAATAACCTTTGTTTGTTAATGTGAGAATCATAATGTACTCCTTTCTTTTTATCTTTTTCTTTTCAGTTTTCAGAAAGAACCGCGCAGCTCTCACGCCGGATCAGCTGGAAAGGAAGTTCTACCTTCATTGGGATCCGCCTTCCAGTTTCTATTCGGTCGATCAGCAGTTTGGCCGCCATAGTGCCCAAATCTTCCATGGGGACATGAATTGTGGTGAGCATAGGAGATGTATACTGACCGGTTTCAATATCATCGATACCGATGACGGATAATTCTTCGGGGATTTTCCGATCTATTTCTTTGGCAGCTTTTATAGCGCCGATTGCAGTTAAGTCATTGGCGCAGAACAGAGCGGTAACACTGTGGATCGAAGACAGGAGTCTGCGTGTTGCCTGATAGCCGCCTTCAATAGAAAGGGGCGTGTCTATAATCAAGTTCCTGTCCAAAGGCAGTGCAAGCTGGGAAATGGCGTCCCAATAGCCGCGGTAACGAATTTCGTTTTTACGTTCACCAAGATAGGCAATGTGCTTATGTCCAAGTTCAGCCAGATAACTGACAGCAGTTTTGGAAGCCAGATAGGCGTTGCAGATAACCTGATCAAACTCTGATTCGATATTATTGAGACCTGTGTAAATGCTTCTGCTGTAGTTTTCTTTTAGAAAAGTACGCATTTTAGAGTCAGGACGTCCGAGAATTACGACACCTTCCACTTTTGTTTCACGGATTTGCTGGCGGATGCCGGGATCCTGGATATCCTGGTAAGAATAGATATACTTGACAGTGTATCCGTTTCTCAGGGCTTCCTTTTCAATTCCGCGCATGATTCTGGAAAAAAAAGGATCAGAGGCGTGGGTGCGTGCAAGAATGCATCCGATTGTCCGGGATGCTGTACTAAAAATGTCTGCTTTACGCAGCTTTAGATTCCTTGCATTGGAATCCGGAATATAACCAGTCTGCCGTACGATCTGCCATATCCTGTTTTCAACTTCCTTGCTGGCGGCTTTCGAATCCGGGTGATTAATTACCCGGGATACCGTGGAAACGGAAACGCCTGCCAAAGCTGCTATCTCTTTCATCGTCATAAACGGTTCCTCTGCACTTTATTTTACCTCATTTATTTTATCATGGTGAAAAAGTTTACGCAAACGTTTGGGTAAATAATGCAGACAGAGGCATGGGAAAGAATTTTTGAGTGTGCTATGATGAACACAGAACAGAAAGGAGCAAGGTGATGGATATGGCAGGGAATTTACTGGTAGTACATGGCGGCGGGCCGACGGCTGTTTTGAACGCATCCTTATATGGTGTGATCAGACAGGCGCAGGCTGAGAAGGAAGTGGATAAGATTTACGGGGCGATTGGCGGTTCAGAGGCTATACTCGCCGAAAATTTTCTGGATATAGGCAATATGCCGGATGAGAAGATAGAACTGCTCCTAAATACTCCCGGAACAGCGATCGGTTCTTCAAGGTTCCCGTTGGAACAGGAGCAATATGAGGCAATGGTATCCGTCTTGAAAAAACACGATATACGCTATGTGTTGTTTAATGGTGGAAACGGTACGATGGATACCTGCGGCAAGGTCAGCCGGGTTTGTGAGAAAGAAGGAATTTTTGTCGTAGGAATTCCCAAAACAATGGATAATGATATCTCCATTATTGATCATGCGCCGGGTTTTCCAAGTGCGGCGAAATATATAGCTACTGTCACCAAGGAAGTGGGTGCGGATGTAAAGTCCCTGCCGATCCATGTCTGTATCATAGAGGCCATGGGGAGAAATGCGGGATGGATTACGGCTGCTTCCGCTTTAGCGCGAAAGAATCCGGGCGATGCTCCCCATTTAATCTATCTTCCAGAGAGAAATTTCTGTGAGGAAGAGTTCCTGGAGGATGTTAAGAAACTATATGATGAGCTCGGCGGCGTGGTAGTCGTGGTGAGCGAAGGCCTTCGCAACGAAAAAGGAGAATCGATTGTGCCGCCGATCTTTCAGACGGACAGGGCGATTTATTATGGGGATGTAGGAGCCTATCTTGCGGAATTGGTGATCAAAAAACTGGGGATCAAAGCGAGAAGTGAAAAACCCGGACTCTGTGGAAGGGCATCCATGCTTCTTCAGTCCAAGGTGGATCGGGAAGAGGCAATTTTGGCGGGCAGGGAGGCAGTAAAAGCAGCTGTTTCGGGTAAGACGGGGGTCATGGTTGGGATCCGGCGCAAAGAAGGAGAGGAATATGCAGTAGAGATGCCGCTCATACCGGTTGAGGAGGTAATGCTCCATGAGAGAGTGATACCGGAGGAATATATCAATGAAAGAGGAAACGATATTACAGAATCATTTGTACAGTGGTGCAAACCCTTAATCGACGGGGATCTGCCGGAGATGGTAAGTTTTAAGGATGATGCCAAACAAAAGCTGAAAAGCAGAATATAAGGAGGAAGCGGATGAAACATATTTATCTGAACTTAAAGCGATTTGATATTCCAAAGGAAGAAGGAGGTGTCAACAGTATTGCACCCGTGTCGGAGTGGGGCGCATATATAGTAGAGCGCACGAAAGACGCGCTGCAAGAGTATGGAGAGGAGGAAGCAGAGTTTGTCATGTATCTGCCGGAGGCACATCTGATTGCGGCGGCAGGGGCTTTGGGTGACAGCTCCAATATTGCCATCGGTTCCCAGGGAATTCACCGCGAGGATGTAAGCATTGGCGGTAATTTTGGAGCATTTACCACCAACAGAACAGGAAAGGCTGTGAAGGCATTAGGGTGTACCAGTACCCTGATCGGCCACTGCGAGGAGAGAAAGGACAAAGCAGGGATCCTTGCGGAAGCCGGTGTGACAGATACCGACGCGGTAAACAGGATCCTGAATCAGGAAGTAAAAGCCGCCGTTTCGGCAGGGCTCACTGTTTTGTACTGTATCGGGGAGAACGATACGGAACTTGACAGATGGCAGGAGGTGCTTGGAAAACAGCTTGAGATCGGATTGAAGGATGTGGATACATCCAAAGTAGCCATCGCTTACGAGCCTATATGGTCTATCGGGCCGGGAAAGACACCGGCAGGCAAGGAGTATATCCAGAAGATTGCACGGTTCGTGAAAGAACGCACAGGAGGGCTTCCGGTTGCCTACGGCGGCGGCCTGAAGGTTGATAATGCGGCTATGCTTGCATCCATACCGGAGATTGACGGCGGTCTGATTGCGCTTACAAGATTTCAGGGTGAGATTGGATTTTATCCAGAAGAATATCTGGAAATTATCCGCACTTATATGGGGCATTAATGTCCCGCAGAATGCCAAAAATACGGCGTTCTCCGCATGGATTAGAGGTTCTGCAAAGCGGAATCATAGAAAATAACACAAAAAAGGAGGAGAATATGAGATTAGAATTTGAATACGGACAGGGTACTATGGCGGCCAATCTGCCAGATGATACAGATGTGTTTATTCCGGGGGAGACGATTCCTGATCCTCCCTATATACCGGAAGAGGAACTGGAAGCAAAGACGTTGGAATCTTTGAGGAACCCTATGGGGATGGAGCCTCTTTCCAAGCTGGCAAAGAAAGGGTCGAAAGTTACGATCGTATTCCCTGACAGGGTCAAAGGCGGTGAGCAGCCGACTTCGCACAGGAAGGTTTCCATTAAGCTGATCCTGCAGGAATTGTATGCGGCTGGTGTGGAAAAGAAAGATATTCTTTTGATCTGTTCTAATGGCCTTCACAGGAAGAACACCGAACAGGAAATCAGAGGGGTGCTTGGAGATGAGCTGTTTAACCAGTTCTGGAACTGCGGACAGATCATCAATCATGACAGTGAAGATTATGACCATCTGGTAGATCTGGGAACTACTGACAGGGGAGACCCGGTTCTCATGAACAAATATGTATATGACAGCGATGTGGCTATATTGATCGGACATACGCAGGGAAACCCTTACGGCGGCTATTCGGGCGGCTATAAGCACTGCGCAACCGGCATCACCCACTGGAGATCCATCGCTTCCCACCATGTGCCGAAGGTTATGCACCGGGAAGACTTCGTGCCGGTCAGCGGTCATTCCCTCATGAGAACGAAATTTGATGAGATCGGTCAGCACATGGAAAAATGCATGGGAAAGAAATTTTTCTGCTGTGATGCGGTATTAGACACATCCTCGAGGCAGATCGCCATTTTCAGCGGCTATGCTGGAGAAGTACAGCCTGCATCCTGGAAAATTGCAGACAAAAGAACTTACGTTCCTTTCGCAGAAAAGAAATATGACGTCATGGTATTCGGTATGCCTCAGTTTTTCCATTACGGAGAAGGAATGGGCACGAATCCGATTATGATGATGCAGGCGCTCTCCGCACAGGTGATTCGTCATAAGAGAGTCATGAGCGACCACTGTGTTATCATCTGCGCATCGATCTGCAACGGATATTTCCACGATGAATTGTGGCCTTATTTGAGGGAAATGTACGATATGTTCCAGACAGACCGGATGAATACACTGCCGGATATGAACCGTCTGGGAGAATATTTTGCAACGAATGAAGAGTATATCCGCAAGTACCGCTTTGCCAATGCGTTCCATCCGTTCCACGGATTTTCTATGATTGCCTGCGGGCATATTGCGGAGATGAATACATCGGCCATCTATATCTGCGGCGCGCAGGAACCCGGCTATGCGAGAGGCATGGGATTAAAGACCAGGGCAACCATCGAGGAAGCCCTCGAGGACGCAAAGAAAAAGTATGTCGGGGAGAATCCGCATATCCTTGCCCTGCCGCTTACCTTTAAGAAGAGCGCGGTGCATTTGATGATGAAAGATGAAGTGTACAATGGCTGACCGGCTGTCTGGAAAAGAGAAAGGGAGGTAAAAAGGATGCATGAATATTATTATTATACAAAAGAGGAACTGTTAAAGAACCCAAAGATTCCGCTTATCGTTATGGAGGACAACGCGGCGGTGTTCCAGTCGATCGCACAGGAAATGGCAGATGAGATCAAGCGCAAAAACGAGGCGGGAGAAAAAACGGTGTTTATCTGTCCGGTAGGGCCAGTAGGGCAGTATCCGTATTTTGTGGATATTGTCAACAACGAAAATATCGATCTGAAAAATGTCTGGTTCATCAATATGGATGAGTATCTGACAGATGAGAAAAAGTGGATTTCCAAAGAGCATAGCCTAAGTTTCCGCGGTTTCATGGATCGGGTAGTCTATACGAAGATCAAACCGGAACTGGTGATGCCGGAGAGCCAGAGGATATTCCCTGACCCCGAAAATTTAAACAATATCCCGGAATTGATCGAAAAATTAGGAGGCGTGGATATTGCGTTTGGCGGCATTGGGATCAACGGCCATGTGGCGTTCAATGAGCCGCAGGATGATTTGACAGGGGAAGAGTTCCTGAAACTGAAAACGAGAGTGCTTGATATTTCAAAGGAGACACGGGCAGTCAATTCTATCGGAGACTTAAATGGCGCGTTGGACGATATGCCTCATTACTGCGTCACCATTGGCATCAATGAGATATCCCATGCGCGGAAAATCCGCCTGGGCTGCTTTAGGGACTGGCACAGGAGCGTAGTGCGCCATGCGGCTTACGGGGAGCCCACAGCTCATTTTCCGGTAAGCCTTCTGCAGAACCATCCGGATATCAATATAAAATTTACTGAATTTGTGGCAAATCTTCCGGAGTAAGGAATAGGGGATGATTGAAAATTGAAATTTTCAATCACGAGTTTTGTGTCTGCGCGCTGCTTGACACAAACTTGTAATCCATATATGGATTTCGTTAAGAAGCAACGCAGAAATGGGGAAAAGATGGAGCAATATATTGTAAACGGTAACGTATTTATAGACGGCATGTTTCAGGAGAAAACAATTAAAGCGGCAGACGGATGCCTGCATATTCTTCCGGCGGATGCCGAGATTGAAGACGGGGCGAAAGTATACGACGCCGGGGGGAAAAGGGTCGTACCGGGTTTTATTGATCTGCACACCCACGGGGCAATGGGCGTTGATGTGAATGCGGCGTCCGCAGAAGAGCTGGGAAAGATCGGGCACTTTATGGCCACACAGGGAACCACATCCTGGCTGTGTTCTGTGCTGACCGATACGAAGGAGCAGACGCTCTGGTGCATCGACGAGTTTAAAAAGCACAGGGATCTGGAATGCGACGATGCCAATCTGCTGGGAATCCATCTGGAGGGGCCTTTTCTGGCAAAAGAGTATAAGGGAGCGATGCCGGAACATCTGCTGCGCGATGCGGACGTTGCGCTTTTAGAGGAATATCAGAATGCGGCGGAAGGGAATATACGGTATTTGACAGTATCTCCGGAGATCGACGGCATTGTGGATGCGATACCTGCTTTTAGGAAGCTGGGTGTCGTGGTGGCAATCGGTCATTCGGGGGCGGATTATGATACTTCCATGAAAGCGATTGAGAACGGCGCCGCATCCAGCACGCATACTTTCAATGCGATGAAACTGCTGCACCAGCATTTTCCTGCGATCATGGGTGCAGCGCTTGAATCAGATATTTACTGCGAGGCAATCTGTGATGGACGCCATCTCCACCCGGCTGTAGTCCGTCTGTTACTCAAAGTAAAGGGACTTGATAAAGTGGTGGCGGTGACAGATTCTATTATGGCGGCGGGACTTCCGGACGGCAATTACAAGCTCGGTGTCAACGATGTGGTTGTGGAAGACGGGGATGCCAAGCTTGCCTCCAACGGCGTGCGGGCAGGAAGTACGTTAACGACGGGACAGGCTTTTAAAAACCTTCTTGCCTTTACCGGACGTCCGGCTGAGGAGGTGTTAAAGCTTTTGACAGAAAACCCGGCAAAACTGATCGGTGTTTTTGATAAGAAGGGGTCCATTGCGGAAGGCAAAGACGCTGACTTGGTAATTTTGGATGATGAAAATAATGTAATAGATACTTTTGTGATGGGAAAACAGATCAGCAGATGAAAGGAGAAAAATATGTCATTAGTACCTTTAAGACCTTTGTTGGAAGCAACGGACAAATATCATTTCGCCCAGGGGGCTTTTAATGTGAACGCGGTGGCACAGGCGAAAGCAGTGATTGAAGTGCATGAGATGTTCCGCTCGGCGGCCATTTTGCAGGGCGCTGATCTGGCGAATGGATTCATGGGCGGCAGAACAGATTTTATGAATGCTACGCTGGAGGATAAAAAAGCGGGAGCAAAAAATATTGCGGATGCTGTCAAAAAATATGGGACGGATTCTCCCATCCCGGTTGTGCTTCACCTGGATCATGGCAAGAATTTTGATTCTGTGAAGGCAGCAGTGGAAGGCGGATATACATCAGTCATGATTGACGGTTCTTCTCTTCCTTTTGATGAAAATGTGGAGTTGACGAGAGAGGTCGTAAAATACGCTCATGAAAGAGGGATTACGGTCGAGGGAGAGCTGGGTGTACTGGCGGGAGTGGAAGACCATGTGTTTTCTGCCTCCTCTACTTATACAAATCCTCTCAAAGCGGTAGAGTTTTTCCGTAAGACCAAAGTAGACTGTCTCGCGATTTCTTATGGCACCATGCATGGCCCTTCTAAGGGGAAAGATGTGAAGCTGAGAAAGGAAATTGCTATCGCGATTAAAGAGTGCATGAACCACGAAAATATTTTCGGAGTACTGGTATCTCATGGATCCTCTACGGTTCCCAAGTATATTGTGGATGAGATTAACGGACTCGGCGGTGATGTGCAGAATGCCTATGGAATTTCTGTGGAGGAATTAAAACAGGCGATTCCCTGTGGAATTGGGAAAATCAATGTGGATACAGATATCCGTCTTGCTGTGACAAGAAATATGAAAGAATTTTTTGCGAAGAATCCGGCTAAACAAAGCAGCCCGTCTATCGGACCGATCTATGAACTTCTGGAAAAGAATAAGACACAGGTAGATCCGAGGGTGTTCTTGACTCCGATTATGGATACACTCATGAAAGGCACAATACCTGATGATGATGTGGCGGCGATTACAGGCTGTATAGAAGCCGGAGTGAAAGAAGTGGTCGGTACATTGATTGTGCAGTTTGGTTCCGTAGGGAAAGCGCCTTTAGTGGAGCAAGTGACGCTTGACGAAATGGCACAGCGGTATAAAAAGGCCGGCATTTAAGAAGTGCAGATGAACGCGGGGATCGGGGAAACGGTATGAAAAAAAATCATACTATCTGAATAGCAGAATGCGTAATATAATGTAACTATTATAGACGTAAAGAAAAAAAAGAAAGGAAGACTGCTATGAAAGAAAAAAACAAAGGTAGTAAGATTCCAAACAAAGTATGGCTGCTAATCTCATTTGCAGTGGCTATGGTTTTATGGTATTTACTGTCCCTGAACCCCAGAACGGCCCGGAGTTTCCCGAATATTGTCGTGACACTCGGGTCTGTGAAGACAATGATTGAAAGAGGTGTGTTCTGGACTGACATCCAGAGCAGCTTGATTTCCGTCAGTGTCGGTTTCTTGTTAGGATTTGTATTGTCTCTTCCGACAGCGATCCTGATGGCGTGGTATCGACCCGTGAGAAACATTATCGAACCATGGATTCAGTTTGTCAGGAATATTCCGCCTCTGGCTTATGTGCCGTTGGTGGTTATTTCTGCAGGCGTAGGAAGAAAGCCGCAGATTATTGTCATCACGATAGCTACTTTTTTGATTATGACAATCACAATTTATCAAGGTGTCATTAACATCGATGAAACGTTGATAAAGGCTGCCCGGGTGCTTGGCGCTACGGACAAAGATATCTTCTTGCAGGTAATCGCTCCTGCCACGCTTCCGTTTATCATGACGGCGGTCCGGCTTGGTGCATCTGTTGCGCTGACGACGCTGATTGCAGCAGAATCTACAGGCGCTAGTGCAGGCCTGGGAATGCGTATCCGTTCCCTGAACAACAGTTTTGAATCTGAGCCGATGCTGCTGTATATCATCATTATTGGTATCATAGGCATTACCGTGGAGAAAGTGATTAAAATATTAGAAAGGAAGCTGACGGGATGGCAGGAGAAAAGAGAAATATAAAATTGAAAATTGACAACGTAAAAAAGATTTATAATTCCCGGAATGGGGAAATGATTGCTTTGAACGGCGTCAATTTAGATATTATGGAAAATGAGTTTATCTGCGTGGTAGGTCCTTCCGGATGCGGAAAATCTACACTTCTTAATATTATTGCAGGACTGCTTGAACCCACTTCCGGCGCCGTGTATTGCGACGGGAATAAAGTAGAAGGAACGGGGACGGAGCGGGGCGTTGTCTTTCAGCAGTATGCGCTGTTCCCTTGGATGACAGTAAAGAAGAATGTCATGTTCGGGTTGAAGCTTCAGGGGATCAAAGGCAAAGAAGCCGAAGAAAAGGCGATGAAGTACATAAAAATGGTGCAGCTTGAGGATTTCCTCGATCATTATCCGAAGGAACTTTCAGGCGGTATGAAACAGAGGGTTGCCATTGCCAGGGCATATGCGGTGAATCCTTCCGTTCTGCTCATGGATGAGCCTTTTGGCGCTCTGGATGCACAGACGAGGACGCAGCTTCAGACGGAACTGCTGGAAACATGGGAAAAAGAACAGAAGACCTGTTTCTTTATCACGCATGATGTGGACGAGGCCATTATTTTAGCGCAAAAGGTAATTATTATGAGTGCACGGCCCGGACGGATCAAAGAGATAGTGGATATCAATATTCCCTACCCAAGAACACAGGAAACAAAGATGTCGTCAGAATTTATGGATTTAAAAAATCATATTTGGGGACAGGTATATCAGGAATATTTGGAAGTAAGGAAATAATATCCGCATGATTGGATTTGTAAAAAAACTGTGGTATGATGTAAGAAGGATTTTATTCTGGAGTCTGCGCCTGCGCAGCGAGCGCAGATTCTCAAAATAAAAAAGCTGCGCAGAAACGAGGGAAAATATGAAAAAGATGTTAAGTTTACTGCTGACGGCAGCGATGGTTGTATCGTTAGCAGGATGCGGCGGTAATTCAGCGCCCGCAGCAGAAGCGCCTGCAGCGGAGACGTCTGCGGCAGTGGAAGAAACGCCGGCAGCGGAGGAACCTGCAGCAGAAGAACCTGCGGCGGAGGCAGCAGCGGAAGAACCTGCAGCAGAGGCAGCAGGGAGCTATGACCCTGTTACTTTGCATGTAGCTTATATGCCCAACTATGGCAGCCTGTGGTCAGTACTTACCGCAAAGGAAAAAGGATACTTTGATGAGGTTGGTATTACCGTAGAGATGGTCGAATTTGCAGACGGCCCGACGATCATTGCAGCAATGGAATCCGGAAGTATTGATGTCGGCTATATTGGACAGGGTGCACATAAGCTTTGTATCAACGGGCAGGCGTCTATTTTTGCTCTTTCCCATATTTCTAACGGTGACGCATTGATTGGGGGAGCGGGAATCACAAAAGTAGAAGATCTAAAAGGTAAGAAAGTGGCATATTCTTCCGGAAGCTCGAGTGAGGATATACTAGTGAATTCCTTGCAGGCGGCTAATATGACAATGAGCGATATTGAGGCGGTAGATATGGATGCATCCGCAATCGTTACGGCTATGCTTTCCGGCGGTGTAGATGCATGTGCAACATGGTCGCCGAACAGCATTAAGATCCTAGAAGAAATGGATGGGGCAACAAAGCTGACTGATAATATGACATTTAAAGATACGACCATATCTCTTGCAAGCTGGATTGCGATGCCTAAGTATGCAGAGGAAAATAAGGATGTTTTGGTTAGATTTACCAAGGCGCTTTTCAAGGCAATGGATTACGCAGCAAACGATCACTACGATGAGGTTGCACAGTATGTGGCAACACAGGTCGCACAGGATTATGACAGTGTCTATGCACAGAGAGGCGATGCTCAGTGGCTGACAGGAAAAGAAGTCTCAGAGGGAGCTTCAAACGGTGAGGTAGAAGGATATTATGAAGTTCAGAAGCAGGGATTTGTGGCAGCAGGAGCCGTAGAGAAGGATCCCGTTCCGGCAGTTTCTGACTATGTCATGTTAGATGTCATGATTGAAGCAGGCAAGTAATTAAAAGTATTTTTATGGTGAGAGCAGTCTGCCGTTTGGTATACTGCTCTCATATGCTGTTGGGAAACAACAGTATGGAGACTGTTATGCTGATTTTACTGTTAGTCGTTTTTATGATCGTTTCCGGCTTTGTTTTGTTTCGAAAAAGAAACAGGGAATCCGTTTTTCTCTCAGGAATGTGCATCAGCCTTGTGCTTGAATTTACGGGCATTTTAATTTTTGTGGCCAAAAAGGGCGGGTATTCAAAGCAGATGCTGGAATTTTTGTTTGTTTCCATGAAATTGAAGACAGAAATTCAATATCTTGTTATTCCGCTCGATTGTATAGGGTATATTATTGCGCTGGGCAGATATCTGTTTCCTTTTTTTCTCATGCAGATGGCAATGCATTATTCAATGCTTCCCGTGATCCGCCGCAGCCCTTTCATTAAAAAACTGACAGCCGTACTGCCGGTTGTCTCACTGATTATTTATTATCCTTCCATTTATAAATCAATCACTGCATGGAATCCGGCAATGCAGGATCTTATTGTAGAGATTTCTTATTATTGGATTTTGTTTTATATCGGTGCGGCGATCGTTCTTCTTGTGATTGAGTATTTTTCTATAACAATGGCCTTTTGCAGGAGACAGTTCAGCCTGGTCGTTGTCTGTATGATTGCCATGTCGGGATTATATTTGACTTATTGCGGACAGGATCCGGGGCAGGTATACCGATTTTACAGCTATTCCTATAAATGGAACAGGGGAATCGGCTATTTGCAGCATATGTGGGATATCAAGACATATTATCTGCTTATCTTGATAAATGTGATCTGCGGTATATTAGGGTTTTTCAGTCTGTTTCGGTATACACAGCAGCATTATGCAGATGATTTGGAAGATGTGGTGATGGAGCGAAAATATAATACGGCCAAAGTAGGGACACTGGTGTTTGTTCATAGCACGAAGAATCAGCTTTTGGCGAATCGTGTACTTTTTAAGCGCTTAAGCGGACTTGATATGACGCGGGCAGAGGATATTCAGAAGATGCAGGAGTACATAGTAACGTTAGAGAATATCAATGATGCGCTGTTAGAACGTATGGAGGAGCTGCACCGTTCCGTAAAGTCCAGCTCCATTCTGATGGTTTCCTGTTATCTGGAAGAAATTGTGGAGAAAGCATTGGATAGATTTTATGATAAGTGTCCTGACGCTTCCGTGGAAGTTATCCTCGAATCCAATGCTCCTCTGCTTGCAGATAAAACTCATCTCTGCGAGGCTGTTTATAATCTTTTAATCAATGCGCAGGATGCGGTGGAAGCGGCAGACCGGGGTGCAGAAGGGAAGGTATCTTTGCTGAGCCATGATGAAAGGCTTTATACTGTTATAGAGATAAAAGATAACGGTACGGGAATTCCCAGGGCTTTGACTAAAAAAATATTTGATCCATTTTACACAAGCAAAAACAGAAGTCATAACTGGGGAATGGGATTGTATTATGTCAGAGCCATCGTCAGGGGACATTTAGGGAATTTGCGAGTAGAAAGTAAAGAGGGAAAAGGCAGCAGCTTTTATATTATTTTACCAAAGTATGCGGACGACAGACGGCGGATTTATGGTGATAAGATTGAAAGAAAATCTTTCAACCTTGATTTGAGGGTCAATCGCTTGATCCATGGAGACAAAAATGGGCGAAAACAAAAAGAAGATTAGGATTATGATAGCAGATGATGTGCCGCTGCTTCTGGAAGATATGACTGAACTGATTGACCGGCAGGATGATATGGAAGTAGTAGGAACAGCGGGAAGCGGGAAAAGGATTGTTGAGTTAGCAAAAGAAATAGAATTTGATATAATTTTGATGGATATCGAAATGGAAAGTTTAAATTCCGGTATTCTTGCGGCAGAGCAGCTGCGGGAGGAACTTGGAGAACCAAATATTATTTTTTTGACGGTACATGATACAAATGAAATGATTCTGACTGCAATGGGAGCAGGGGCGGTGGATTACCTAGTAAAGGGATGTGGAGAGGAAGAAATATTAAATCATATCAGAAGCGCCTATAACGGGAATCCAATCATGGAACGTAAGGTCCATGATGTGGTCATGCGGGAATATGTGAGACTTCAAAAGAGTGAGAAAAGTCTTTTGTTTTTTATCAATAATATCTCTGGCTTGACAGCTGCGGAAAGAGAATTGATAAAAATGCTTTTGGAAGGAAAGAAAGTCAAAGAAATTGCGAAAGAGAGATGTGTGGAAATAGTCACAATAAAGACGCAGATTAAGGGTCTGCTTAGAAAGTTTGGCTGCAGCAGGACAAAAGAAGTAACAAAGATCATTAATGATTTGAATTTGACACATTTATTCATGTAAAAAATCAAGCGCATCAGCGCAATTTTCTATAGAATAAGAAAGATAGAGAGGGACATTCGTGAAATTTTTTGCTAGAAAAAAAGGTGACATGAAACAAAATATAAAAATGAATTTTTCTGACGTGGTCAAGGAAAGTCTGAAAAAACTCAAGAAGAATATTTTGGAGATGAGTTATATTGCTGATGGTACGAATGTAGCAATTAATGCAGTAGGCAGTTCTATAGATGTAATCAGCGATGCAAACAGTGAGCTGACATCACGAACAAAGGAAATAAATAAAAGTACGGTTAAAATGGGGCATGTAATCGATCAGACCAACCAATATGTGGAGGATCTAAATGTATCTGCGTCTGATATGCGTACCAGCAATCGGGAAGTAAGCAGCATTTTTAGAAAATTAATGGAGGAAAATACCAGCACGCAGGGATATATCAAGGAAATTGCGAGGAATACCTTTGAGACAAATCAGGCAACTGGAGAGATACGGCAGGCAGTTGATATGATCAACAGCATTGCAGATAAGACAAACCTTTTGAGTTTAAATGCTTCCATTGAGGCAGCGAGAGCAGGGGAAGCTGGACGCGGTTTCGCCGTGGTGGCAGGAGAAATTCGCGCTTTGGCAGAGCAGAGCAGGGAAAATGCAAAGGTTATCCAGGAAATAATTAGTTTGTTAGAAGAAAAATCAAATAAGTCTGTTTCCAATATCAAAACGGTGCAGAGCGCGTTTGAAAAGCAGACAGAAAGTCTGGAAAAGACAGACGACTTGATGGAAAAGACAAACCGTATGATAGAGGATGTTACGGTAAGAATTAATCAGATTGAAACGAATTCCAAGGAAATGGATGTAGAAAAGGACTTTATTATCAAAAATATGGAATCCCTCGAAAAGTTCAGTGAAAGCAACCATTCAGCAATGGAGAATATTGTATCATACTTTAAAAGTGTCGTAAAAAATTCAGTAGATATCAGGGAGAAAGCGTGTGAAGTAACAGAGACCAGCGGAGAAATACAGGAAACTATCGATAAATCTGGCAGGGACATAGAACCAAATTGCAGTTGTGCTCCGGAGACGTTACATGTCGCCTATATGCCTAATTATGGAAGTCTTTGTGCAATTGTCGCGGCAATCAGAAAGGGAGCTTTTGAACAGGAAAATATCCATGTTGAGCTTCATGAGTATGCCAACGGCCTGGAAATCATTAAGGCGATGGAAGAAGGAAAGATTGACTTTGGCTACATAGGAAATGGGGCGCACAAATTCTGTATTCAGGGAAGAGCGGTGATCATTTTGATGTCACATTTGTCTAATGCGGAAGCAGTCATCGGAAACATGAAGCATGAAGTAAGGACGACAGCGGATCTTCGAGGCAAACGAATTGGAAATGTGGAAAATGCATCCAGTGAAACCATTCTTCGCCTTGCGCTGGATGCTGAGGGTATTCCAGAGGAGGATGTCCATATTATTAACATGAAACCGGAAGAAGTGGTTGCTGCGATGACGGACGGCAGTCTGGATGCCGGGGTCATTTGGTCGCCATATACATTAGAAGTATTGAAAAAACTTGGAAATGATGCAGTTATGCTTGCTAATAATATGACATACAGCAGTAAGACAGCCTCTATTTCATCGTGGATTACATTGCCAAAGTATGCAAAGGAAAATCCGGATAAAGTACAGCGTTTTACTAGAGCCATTTATCAGGGGATGAATTACAGGGCTGTGGAAGGTCATGTGAGACAGATCGCTGACTGGATATCGGAGATCACTTCCATTGATAAAAAAAGTGCATATGAACAGAGGCGGGATGCGCAGTGGCTGACTTCCGGATTTGTAAGTATAGGTGCGCAAAGGGGTGATGTAGCAAGATTTTACCAGATTCAGCAAAGAGAATTTGTGGAATCTGGGCAGGTGCAGAGCTCTGTGCCAGTTGAACGGTATGTTTTAATTGATAATATGATAAAAGCAGCAAAGTAAAGAGATTTGCAGAAAGGAAAACAATGGAATATCTGATTATTATATTGGTTTGTTTTTTTTCCTCAGTCGTGGGTGCGATCTGCGGCATAGGAGGGGGTGTGATCATAAAACCAGTGTTGGATGCAACGGGAGTGATGGCTGTTACAACAGTTTCTTTTTTGTCGGGATGCACGGTGCTTTCTATGTCCGTGGTTTCTCTGTATAAAAATCTAAAGGCGAAACATACATTTGACTTTGATAAGGTATTTGCGACTGTACTGGCGCTCGGCGGTGTGGTGGGAGGTCTGACAGGAAAGGAACTGTACCAGGGAATTATCAGCCGTCTGTCTGACAGCAGCCGGGTCGGTGCCATTCAGGCTTTTGTCCTTATGGTGGTTACCGTGGGAACACTTCTATATACGATTTTTAAGGAAAAGATACATACAAAACATTTGAGAAATCAGGTAATTATTTTCGTGATCGGTATTATATTGGGCATTATGTCTTCCTTTTTGGGAATTGGCGGTGGGCCGATAAATCTGGTTGTACTGTTCTATTTCTTTTCTATGGAGACAAAACAGGCTGCGCTATACTCTATTTATGTCATTATGTTTTCACAGATTTCGAGTCTGCTGTCCACTGTGTTCAAGAGCAATGTGCCTCCGTTTGAACCGAAGATTCTTCTTATTATGATCGCCTGCGGGATATTGGGCGGATTAGTGGGAAGCAGAATTAACAAAAAGATAGAAAATAAAACGGTAGACAAACTTTTTATGGGGTTGATGGGACTCATTATCTGCATTAATATTTATAACATTTTCAGATATATGTAATTTGTCTACACATTTTTATATTTTCAACACCACATCTACAAAAAATTCTGTACCGCTGTTGGAAGCTTGTGCCGAGCCGCCGTACTTTTGCGCAGCCGCGGCAATGGCAGTAAGCCCGATACCGTTCCCACTGTGTTTTGTGGAGCGGTAGCCGTCTTTTCCCTTCCGCACCTTGCCGTCAAAACTGTTGGTGGAGACGATGTACAGCCTGCTGCCATGACGGATCTGTGTGGTCAGGCAGAAATACCGTCTGCCTGACTGCACAGTGCGGCACCCGTCGATAGCGTTTTCCATCAGATTCCCTAACAGGGAAACCATATCAAGTTCAGTGGCGGGAAGCGGCTCTGGCAGTTCGATGTGCCATTCCGTTTCGATGTCCGCAGAGACAGCTATTTCATGGTAATAGCCGAACAGTGCATTCAGCGCGGCATTGGCACAGTAATTTATGGGTGTGCTCTCAGAAAGTATAGCCTCGAACCCTGCAAGGTGTGTCTGGATGCTGTTGATATCACCTTTTTCCGCAAGGGAGGAGAGCAGGTGCACAGAGTGCCGGAAGTCATGGCGCAATCCGGCAGTCTGGCGCATATGCTCCTGCAAAGCCCGGTATTGGCGGGACTGCATTTCAAGGAGATGGGTATGTTCCTTAAGCTCTGCGTGTTCTAGAATAACGCTTGTACCTAGGTAAAAAAGTACATAAATTGCTGTAAGGATTGCAAGCATGCATCCTTCCAGCAGAAGAAAAAGGAAAAACATACGCCCTGTATGGAGCGTCCTGTAGGACTGGGGGACTGCTGCCACATTGAAGATCAGAAAGATAGAGGATAACAGTATGGTTGCGTACCATATCTTTGGAACGTCCAGACAGTCGACTATCCGGAAAAAAAGCCCGCAGGCAGGCCATGCAAAAGCGGCTGCGACCAGGCAGGAAAGCCCAAGTTGGAGAAAAGCCGCTTCTACGGAAAAGTCTGCTGCACCCGATGTGGGATGTAGAAAAGCGTCAAAGGCGTAGGCGAACTGTGCCGGAAAGGTTTGGACGGCACAGACACCTATATAGATGGCAAGACACTTGGGCAGACTTGCCGTTACAGTGTGCCGGAACACAAAAAAGAAAACGATGAGGGACGGCAGAAACACAAGGTTTGCATCGGTGTGAAGCGTGGCGCACAGAAGCGCAGCGAGGATGGAATATGGGAGGATGACCGCAAGGCATACCAGCGCGGTTTTCTGCAGCGTATATCTCATTTGGTTCCTCATAGTAAAATAACAGGAAGCCGCAGCAGGGAGCATTACCAAAAACTGCGGCAGTGCCATAAACAATCGTTTCATATCCATGTTCCATTCCTCTTCCTGATGCCGTTGGGCGTATGTATGGTGACGATTACAGAGAAGCCGTCTGCTTCATCGCAATCGTCTAGCAAAGTGTGCCTGATGTTCCCGTATCTTTTCGAAATGATAATCCCTCGCTGTCTGCTCGATCTGCAGGCGGTCCCGTACACGGATCGGGAATTTTGTGCCGTTTTCCATGACACAGCAGTTGTCTTCAAATTCAAGGATATATTCGGCATTTACAATGATCCCTTTATTAACGAGAAGAAAACGGGGATCCCTGTTTGTAAGCTCTACAAATTCCGGCATGGTCATGCGGCAGTGCAGCATTTTCCCACTTATCAGAGTGATGTCAAGGTAATGCGCGTCCGTGATGACAGAGGCAATCTCATAAAGAAATATTTGGAGCGTTTTTCTGTCACTAATCACCTCTATGTATTTTTGCAGCGGTGGAATCACCTCCAGCATATCTGAGAGGACTTGGAAGATGCGCTGTGGGGAGAAAGGCTTGGTGATATATTCAAATGCGTGGCAGGAAAAGGCATCCGGCATGAAGTCCCTGCTGGAAGTCAGAAATACAAGAATACATCTGTTGTCTAGGCCCCGCATCTTTAATGCGGCGGCAATACCGTCCATGCCGTCCATGTAAATGTCCATAAATACGGCAGAAAAGCCGCCGCTCTCAAATGCCTCAAGGAAAGCATCCCCATTTAGAAATGGGACAGTTTCTATCTGACAGCAGCGCTGGGTGCAAAAATCGCGAACAAGCTCAGCCATTTCGTCCAGATACTCCTCTTCATCATCTACTAAAGCGATCTTCAAATTGATTTCACCTCGGCTTCATATAAAATCCAATATTATCATACAACAAAAAAGGATATTTCTCAAACAGGCAAATACCTGTTTAAAATTTCTGACATTGAAGTGTCTGTCAACTTCTGGCTTGACATATATAGATTATCTATATACGGGGAAAATTATTTGACTTCCTATAGCTGATAAGCTTGAAAGACAACAAAGGGAAACATCCGAAAAACATAATAATATCAACAAGCAGACAATGGGCAGAGGGGCAAGATAAGCCTCTCAAAGCCATCTGTTCATTTATTCTTGCGTAACAGGTTTCAAAACATACCTGAAATATTGATCCAGTTGTTCTGGTTTGTATTTTAAGCTGCCATTAATCCACCATAAAACCATTTCAACAAAGCTGCCGGAAATATGATTGATAAGAAAATCAACGGGTACATCATGCCTTTTCTGCATAATGGAATCTATAAACTGTGTCCGGATTAATTCGCTCAGGCAGCTCTTGAAATAGCGAAGAAATATATCATTACTTTCACAGGAAAGCAGCTCCAGTATATTATTATCATTTTCCTGTAAATGCTGCAGCAGATGACAAAAAATAGATTCCGGTACTGTTGCATTGGAATATAATCCATGCGTATGGGTACAGTCTAATGCACTATCTATAATGTGACCGAATAATTCTTCACATAAGGTTTTTAGCAGATCATCTTTCGTTTCAAAATGCGCATAAAAAGTTGTTCTTCCAATATTGGCTTCATCAATGATTTCCTGCACAGTGATTTTATTATAATTTTTTTTTGAGAGCAGTTTTCCAAATGCGGAAAAAATAGCAGCTCTTGTTTTTTGCTGTCGTCTGTCCATAAATAGTCTCTCCAATTTATAATCCTATTTTAGTACAATTTAAAAGGAGTGTTCGGTAACTTACAGTCCGCCATTTCTATCCATTGTATTTGCATTGTATCAGACATAGAATAAATAACGAACAAAGTGTTTGATAACATATTTATTGTATGATATACAGATTTGCTTGTCAAACGTGCAAATATGAATGGAGGAAAGACTATGTTAAAGAAAATAAATGACTTTCTGGCGGGAATGCCGATGACACTTGTTGGAGCGATTTTTCTTATTTTTAGTTTTGTATTACCGAGAGTCGGAGTCAGCTTACCATTTGATCCTGCCTGGATCACAGTCGTTATCAGTGGTATCCCATTATTATATCTGGCTGTATGGCGTATCATTCACAATCCTGGTATCAGTAAAATATCATCCGCATTACTTATCACAATAGCCATGTTTGCTGCGATTGCCATCGGAGATCTGTTTGCGGCTGGAGAAGTAGCATTTATCATGGCAATCGGAGCTTTGCTTGAGGATATGACAACAAACAGAGCGAAAAAAGGACTTAAAAATCTGCTCAATCTGGCACCGGTACAGGGAAGAAAACTTGAAAATGGAAAAGAGATTATGATTTCGGCAGAAAAAATATGTCGTGATGATATCTTACGGGTACTTCCAGGTGAAACATTTCCGGTGGATGGTGTTGTCATAGATGGAGAAACGTCCGTAGACCAGTCCATTATGACAGGTGAATCACTTCCGGTTGATAAAGTAAGGGAAGATGAAGTGTTTTGTGGAACACTTAACTGCTATGGGGCGGTTGATATCAAAGCTACGAATGTCGGACAGGATAGTTCTCTTCAAAAGTTGATACGCATGGTGCAGGAGGCAGAGAATAAGCAGGCTCCCATGCAGCGGATCACCGATAAATGTGCAAGTTTACTTGTTCCGGTGGCACTGATAATTGCGATTATAACAGGTTTTGCGACAGGGAATATCGTGAGCGCAGTAACTGTTCTGGTTGTATTCTGTCCATGTGCTCTGGTTCTTGCGACACCAACTGCGATTATGGCTGCGATAGGTCAGGCAACAAAGCATGGAGTAATCATAAAATCCGGCGAAGCTCTTGAAAAAATGGGAAAGGTTGATACGATTACTTTTGATAAAACCGGAACACTTACTTATGGTAAATTGCAGGTAAGTGATATTATTTCGTTTGACGGGAAAATTGACAGCTATGATATTCTTCGCATGGCTGCTTCTGCTGAAGCAAAAAGCGAGCATCCACTTGGTAAAGCAATCGTAAATGACGCAATAAATAAAAAAATAGACAGGATTCCTTCCTCAGATTTTAAGATGACAACCGGAAAAGGAATCATGGCAGTTGTAGCTGATAGGAAAATGCTATGTGGAAATGAGAAGTTTTTAGTTGAAAATGGAATTGCAATCAATAAAGAAATCTCAGATACGATAGTAAAACTTCGTACCGAAGGAAAAGCATCTATCCTTATTGCTGAAGAAAATACATGTATCGGTATTGTTGCATTGACGGATATACTTCGTCCGGAGGCAGAGAAGGTTATAAAACAACTGACCGAAATGGGAACAAAAACTGTATTGCTCACAGGTGACAATAATCGTACAGCAGATTATTTTGCTTCCAAGGCCGGAATCTGTGAAGTGTATGCAGAACTTCTTCCGGAGCAAAAGGTCGAAAGCATACAGCAGTTGCAATTCTGTGACAGAAAAGTGTGCATGATTGGCGACGGAGTAAATGATGCCCCTGCATTAAAAATTGCAGAAGTGGGTGTTGCTATAGGCAATATGGGAAGTGATATCGCTGTAGATGCCGCCGATATTGCTCTTATGAGTGATGATATTTCAAAAGTACCGTATCTGAAACGCCTGTCAAATGCAACGGTAAAAACAATTAAGCTGAGTATTACACTGTCCATGTGTATTAACTTTGTTGCTATCATTCTGTCGGTTACAGGCATACTCAATCCGACAACAGGTGCATTGGTGCATAATGTGGGCTCATGCTTCGTGGTTCTTATTGCAGCTTTGCTTTATGACAGAAAATTTGATACTGTTCAGTGCTAAGCGGATTCTTATGTAAAAGTATGAGTCATGCTTGCATGAACGAACACTTTTGCACAAGAATCCATTTATCGGATACGCCACACCGACGAAATGCGAAGCATTTTGGAGGTTTGCTCTGAACAGTGACGATTATGAAAAGGGATAACAGATAGAAAGTCATTGGGAAGTATGGTATGCTTGAAGCGACAAAAAAATTTGGGAAGTGGGAATTATGCAAGTAATTGAAACACGATTATTATATTATTTTCTTACGGTTGCCCGAGAACGTAACATTACAAATGCCGCAAGGACGCTTCATATCACGCAGCCAACATTAAGCCGTCAGATGGCACTTCTGGAAGAGGAAGCTGGGGCAAAATTATTTATCAGGGACAGCCGTCCGCTTTCTCTGACGGATGAAGGGCTTTTGCTTCGCCGCAGGGCAGAAGAAATTCTGGAATTACTGGAAAAAACACAGGCAGAGATTCATATTCATGAAGAACAGATAGAAGGAACAATATCGGTTGGATGTGGGGAAATTGCATCTGTAAAACTGCTGACAGAGATGATGGCAGAATTTTCAAGAAAGTATCCAAGGGTGAAATTTGATGTTTATACGGCAAATGCAGATCAGATTAAGCATCGGATGGATAATGGTTTGACGGATATCGGTTTATTGTTAGAGCCGGTGGATATGGAACGATATGAATACATTCGTCTGCCGGTGAAAGAACGCTGGGTGGCGGTTATGCCTTCTAGAGTACCGCTTGCAAGACATGAGTATGTTACAGCAAAAGAGATGGCGGATATTCCGGTTATTATGCCAAGCAGACAAAAGGTTCATGATGAGGTGGCGAGTTGGTTTGGAGACTACTATGAAAAACTGAGCATCATAGGTGCAACAAATTTCAGTACGAATTCAGCTCTCATGGTTCAGGCTGGCATGGGATGTGCACTGATTATCGAAGGTGGTCTTCCGTTTTTAGAAGATAGTAATGTTTGTATGAGACCGCTGTATCCTGAACTTGCGGCAACATCTGTATTAGCCTGGAAGCGTGAACAGCTTTTTGGGGCAGCCGTCAGTCATTTTTTAGAATATATAAAATGCTTTTTAGGCATGGAAACTACATAGATAGTGAGTATTGGACATATTAATACAGGAAACATATCATAAGTGTATCGGGAGATTTCTTCCGGTATGCTTATTTTTTTGAAAGTGAGGACATAGATTTGAAGCGTATATTTAGCGGAAAGGATCTGGCAAAACTGATCTTTCCTCTGGTTATTGAATTGATGCTGACCTTACTGGTCGGCATGATTGATTCTGTTATGGTATCAAGTGCAGGAGAAGCAGCCGTTTCCGGAGTGTCTCTCGTAGATACGGTTTTTCAGCTGTTGATTTACATTTTTTCAGCATTTGGTACGGGAGGTGCAGTGGTAGCCGGACAATATCTTGGAGCAGGACAGAAAAACCATGCAAAAGAAACAGCGCAGCAGCTCGTCTGGTTTTCGACTCTTAGCTCTATTATGATTATGGGGCTGGTCTATCTGATGCGAGGATTTCTTCTGGGACATGTGTATGGTGCAATTACGCAGGAGGTGCACTGGAATGCAAACAGATATTTGATGATCGTAGGGGTATCAATTCCGGCACTTTCTATTTACGAATCCGGTGCAGCAATTTTCAGAACAATGGGAAATTCAAAGATTACGATGATGTTGTCTGCGGTTATGAACGTTGTCAATATCTGTGGGAATGCAATCCTGATTTATGGCGTTGGAATGGGAACTGCAGGTGCAGCAACGGCAACGGTAGTGGCACGTTATACAGCGGCTGTGATTATGATTTTGTTACTGCTTAGAACGAATCAGCCTCTTTACCTGGAAAGGACATTAAAGTATATCCCGGATGGCAATAAGATTAAGCAGATTTTACAGATTGGAGTTCCCAACGGCATAGAAAACGGTTTGTTTCAGGTAGGAAAGATTATTCTTGCGGGATTATTTACACGCTTCGGAACTTCCGCAATTACTGCAAATGCAGTATGCCTGACAATATCAGGAATACAGGTGATTCCAGGGTCTGCTATTTCTCTTGCAGCAACAACAGTCATTGCACGTTGTGTTGGCGCAGGGGACGAAAAACAGGTTCGATTTTACAACCGGCTATTATTGGGAATTAGTTATATTGCCATGATTGTATTTTGTGGAGCATTCTGGTTTGGGCTTCCGGCTATCCTGCCTTTGTACCATTTGTCTGGACAAACTGCTATTCTTACGACAAAAATGGTTCTGATTCATACACTTGGAGCAATTGTTATCTGGCCGTTGACTTTCGTACTGCCTTCTTCTATGCGGGCGGCGGGGGACGTGCGGTTTGCTATGATAACTTCGGCTGCCTCAATGTTTGTTTTTCGACTGGGAGCTGCATATCTGTTTGCATTAAACCTGGGTATGGGAGCCCTGGGAATCTGGTATGCCATGTTATGTGACTGGGGATTCCGTGCGATTGTATTCAGCCTTCGCTGGATTAGCGGAGGATGGAAAAATAAAAGTATTATTTAGCAAATTAATGAAAAGAAAGTGGGCGAAACAGATTGTAGAATAGTACTCTTAGTGGAACTAATCAGGTGATAGGTAACATTTACTTCCGGATCAGTTAAGGGAATCAGTTTCCGGCCTTTCAGAGTCTGATCTGAATAGGTGGCTTTATTGCTGGAAAAACACAATAACGTGGAAGTTCGGACGAGTTCCTTAAACTCAAATTCATCTGTTTGTATCAGAAAACGGGATGCTGGCATTTTGCTCTTTACCAGTTCTGTCCAGAAGCCGATTTCATCACGA